>JAFAFM010000131.1 GCA_023423495.1 Armatimonadota bacterium | reverse complement strand
GGTCTGGGCATACAGTCAAGCAATCCAGCCTGCAAAGCTAAGCTTCACGCCTGGGTTTTATAACTACGGGACCCTCTACTTAACCACGCTTAAGATCGCGTCCGATGTGGTTGCCGGCTACTCGGGCGGGGGAGTTAATCCGGAGAAGCCGGATGACGTGTGGAGTTTCATCGGCAAAGCTCATCTCGCAGGGAGGGTGATAAGTGCGATTGCGGGTGCGCTGACCGTGCTGTTTGTGGCGCTCATTCTTCGAAGATTTACGAACGAGTTTGGGGTCGCTTTTGGCTCTCTGGCAGTCGCCTTTGCGCCTGCCCATGTGGTCCATTCGCGATTCCAAACCGTCGATATCCTTGCGGCATTTTTGGTTGTGATGAGCGCCTATTTTGCCGTCAGACTGCTGGATCAAGACCTCGTTCCAAACGCCAAGCAAGATCTCAAGTTTGCTCTCCTGAGTGGACTGTTTGCGGGTCTTAGCGCCGGCACCAAATACACGGGAATCCTTTGCCTAGTAACGTTATTCGTGATCGCACTTGGCGCCAAGCGTCAGGCGGGATGGAAATTGGCGATGGCTGGCCTCGGCGCTGCGATCGCTGCCTTCGTAATAACGACACCGGGTTTCCTACTCGAAAACGCGGAGTTCATGAAAGGCTTTTTGTATGAAACCCAGCATGTCAAAGAAGGGCATGGCTTGGTGTTCGAGGGTTCGAGCCCCGGCTTCATCTATCACATTGCCAATCTCTTTCTTGGCATGGGCATGATCGTGTCCGTGATGGGAGTAGCCGGACTGGTTGTAGCCTCAGTGAAAAGGCACTGGTGGGCGATCGGGCTGCTGGCCTTTTTCGTAATTTACTACTTTGTCATAGCCGGGGCCGAAGTCAAATTTATTCGCTACACATTTCCTCTTTATTTGGGGATTGCGGTTGGATTCGGCTGGGCGATTGGCAAGGTTCGTGACCGAGGTGGAAGATGGCATGCGGCGGTCGCTCTCGGTATCTTGGGCTTGGGTGGCTTCTTTGGCGGAGGCTTGCAGTCTGCGGTCCGATTCACGAGCTTTATGACATCTCCAGATCCTCGTGATGCGGCGGGAGAATATTTGCGCGGCGGGCCCGGAACCGTTGGAGTTGTCGCTGATCCTTGGTTCTACTCTCCGGCGATCCATCCCGACCTGGGAAGGCGGCTCGTTTATGCCCCTGGGCGACCTTTCGTGGGCATAAGCACATACGAAGGTATGCACAGGATTTTGGAAGCCATGTCCAATCCGAGTATCGTCCGGTATATGCCGGCAAACGGGCTTGCCGGACGGCTGGATTGGGATTCCCGATTGCTGACCGAAGCTAAGCCAGACTACGTGGTTTACAGCTCATTCGAGTCCGAAGGCTTGGATCGAATCGCTCAGCTAAGAAATCCGTCACCCGTTGGCAAAGCGACGTCCGACCGCGCACGCGAATTCATGGAAAAGCTTCGCCAAAATTACGACTTTGATCGCCAGTTCGGTACGGCCCAATCATATGTCCACGACATGATGTATGTCCAGCCTACAATATGGGTATGGAAGCGAAAGCCGGACCGCTAATCGAGCCGGTCGAGTGGTTTATCGATCATCTCTCGGCAGAGCGTGGAGCAAGCGCCCATACTTGTGCTGCCTACCGAAGTGATCTGACGCAGGCGGCAGCTTACTTCCATAACTGCGGTCTGAGCGCTTGGACCAAATTAGATGAGCAAGCCGTCGTTCGATACGAATCTTCCCTGGGGACCGGCATTGCCCAGTCCACGGCCCAAAGAAAACTGAGCGCTTTCCGAAGCTTCCTAAAGTTTCTGAAAAAGCGGGGAGTTGGTCCAGATGCGGATTTGCCGAGCACGGGCGGATTCAAGAAGAAGAAGGCACTTCCGAAGGCCCTCGACTATTCTCAGATGGTGGCGATTTTGGAAGCTCCCGATCTTTCCACCGCAGCCGGATTGCGCGATCGGGCATTGCTGGAAATCATTTACGGCGCCGGGCTTCGAGTGTCAGAAGCGGTGAGCCTGCGGATCGAAGAAGTCGATCTGCAAACCAAAGCCATCCGCGTCACGGGAAAGCGGGGCAAGACTAGGTGGATTCCGGTCCCGACCGAAACCTTGCGTTGGCTGACGTCTTATTTGGAATCGGCCCGGCCGCAACTCATGCGCAAGCCTACTAACCTTGTCATTCTTACTGAGCGCGGGTTGCCAATGCTGCGGCAAACAGCATACAAACGATTGGAAGAAATGTCGCGGCGGGCCGGGATCGAAGAGCGTATCAGCCCTCACACTCTCCGCCACACTTACGCAGTCCACCTTCTCAAAGGAGGTGCCGATTTGCGCGCGGTTCAGGAACTGCTCGGGCACGAGTCGATCGCCACAACCCAGGTTTACACCCAATTGGACACCGCAGCCACCCGAGACGCGTATCGCAAGGCCCACCCTAGAGCCTAATCTAAAGCTCTTCGCTCGCGATGCAATCTAAATCGAACCCATCAGGCTCGCCTCTTGCCAAGCGATAGCTTGCGGCGAGTCCGATCATTGCGGCATTGTCGGTGCAGAGTTCGATGGGTGGAGTCAGAAACTTTATCCCGGATTGATCGCACGCAATTTGCAGTCGCTCCCGCAATGCAAGATTTGCGGCCACGCCCCCGACCAGCGATAGCGCTTTTGAGTTTAGTTGTTCGCAGGCGCGGATCGCGCGTTCAGCCAAGACGGATACTATGGTTGCCTGCAGGCTGGCTGCTGCATCCGGAATAGAAATCTGCGACCCCTCTGACTGCACCAAGCGCAGCATCGCCGTTTTCAGGCCACTGAAGGAAAAGTCGGTGGTGTCCCCCGATAAACCCTTCGGAAGAGGATATCGGTGCGGATTTCCGGCCTGTGCAGCCTCCTGAATGGCCCGGCCGCCTGGGTAGCCCAGCCCGAGCAAACGCGCCCCTTTGTCGAAGGCCTCCCCCGCCGCGTCATCCCGGGTCTGGCCTACAATCCGATACTCACCTAACGCCCTGACCTCGACCAATTCGGTGTGCCCCCCGGACACGATAAGACAGGTGTGGGGAAACGGCAAATCAGGGTGAATTGATAGCGGACTAAGCAAATGCCCTTCTAAATGATGGATCCCCAACAAAGGGATTCCTTTCGCGTAAGCAAGGGCTTTGGCGGCCGTCACCCCGACACTGAGGGCGCCGATGAGCCCCGGGCGGTTTGTGACGGCGACTGCGCGGACTTCATCTACGCTGAGGTGTGCTGTCTCCAGGGCTTCCTCGATGACTGGCAAGATCGATTCCACGTGCGCCCGAGCTGCGGCTTCAGGCACAACCCCACCCCACTTACGGTGAAGGTCGATCTGGCTGGCAACAATGTTGGAGCGGATGGCTGTTTCTTCAACAATCGCGGCACTGGTCTCGTCGCAGCTT
>JAFAFM010000281.1 GCA_023423495.1 Armatimonadota bacterium | reverse complement strand
GCCATTCCTTATAAGCAAATCCCGAAAGCCCGATATGCAGCTTGGCCATCGTATGCATATTGAACGATAAAATGAAGTCGATGTTGGAGCAGTTGATCGCGGAATTGCCGCGATTCGAGGAATCGAGCGAGCCTGAGGCGAAAATCCGGAGCGTTTTGCGATTGCTCTTGGAGAGGCCCGGCACAGAGGTGGAACCCCTTCCCTACGATCCTCACACCTGCCCGAACTGCGGCGCGGAGGCAACGTCCGAGCGCTCTCCGTACTGCAACGAACACTGTCGCGCGGAAGCCGCCTTTGTTCGCCAAGTCCGAAAGGCGATCGCGGAAGGCACGATTTTCGATTCGGAGCGGCAAAAGGGAATTGGCCAGGCTTTGTGGAGTTTGCAAGGCGGCGGATTTCCGCTTCGACAAACAATGGTTCCGAAACGCGTGATCGAGCAGGTCGTGGCCCGAGAAGGAGGGGTTTGCAGCATCTGTGGAGCGCCAGCGACGCAGATCGACCACACCGGCAGCGGGTGAAACCGACCAATCAATTTGCGGGCGGTCTGCCCGCAATGCAACCGCGCACGGGGGTTTTCAGACAAATCGGCCATTACGCCGGAGATCGAAGCTTTCTATGATCGGCTGGCGACGCGGATTCGGGCGGACCACGCTCTTAGACCTTCGGATGACGCCGAGCGCTGGAATTGGCGCCCGTACCTTCGGGAGCGCAAATCCGGCTAGGTTCGAGAGGTTGCCCGCCCTGCAGAGGACTGCGGTGCCTCGCATGCGGGCATTCCTGAAGATTTATGGGCGCTACTTTAGTTGGCTCAGCCTGGCCGCTAAGTCATCGAGCCCCAATGCCAGAAGGACATCGGCGCCCGCTGTCCAGTCTGGAGGACCACTCGGCAATTCGACATCAACCTCAGGTCGCATGCGGGCCACTTCGCGAAACATCAGCACTTCGGCGCTTCGCTCTGACGCCCAGTCAGCGATAACATCATCCAAAGTTGAATGAGCGCGCAAAAGAGCGGCTGCCGACTTGGGCCCGCAGCCTCTAACGCCCGGAATCTTGTCCGACGGATCTCCGGCCAGGGCTTTGAAGTCTGGCACTTGTTCCGGTCGCACTCCCATCCTCTCCACAACTTCCTTGGGGCCGATCCTGGCCAATTCGCGAGTTCCGCGTTGCGGGCTGAGAACCATGATCGAATCGGAGACTAATTGATAGGAGTCTTTGTCGGTTGTCAAGAGGAGCGCAACCCCGCCATTTGCGGCCTCCTTCAGAGCTACCGACGCCATGATATCGTCAGCTTCGTACCCCGCCGCCTTTCCAACTCCAAACTTAAACGCTTGGCAGATGTCAGGCAGCTTATTGAGCTGCTCGACAATTGACGGATCGAATATCCGGCCGCCTTGGTAAGGGGGCCAGAGCTTGTTGCGGTAGGTGTCAACGCCCAGCGTGTCCCAGGCAATGAAGACGGCCCTCGGCTGCTCTTCGGAATAAATGCGAGCGAGCATGCTAAAGAAGCCGCTGATTGCGTTAAGTTGGGGTTCGCCAGGTTCATTTTTTGGAGTCGAATGGTAGGCGCGATGGGCCAGATTGTCACCATCGACGATTAGCAAGGGGCGGCGAACGAGTTCCGAGTCCACCGCTCCATCATGCCGCATAGCAGAGCGAGAATTGTAAGCTGTTTGAGTGAATCTGGACTTTCGCGTTTGGGCAATTCTCTCGGCAGTGTTCGCCGGAGCCACGGCAATTCTCGCCAAGCGAGGAGTGGATGGCGTTCCCGCCAACTTGGCTTTGCTTGTGCGGGTGGTTTTCGTGGCTTTCTTTTCCGCTATGTTGGCCGTCGGCACAAAGCAGGCAAACTTGGGCATGCTCACTCGACAGAACTGGCTGTTTTTGGCGCTGTCGGCCGTGGCTACGTGGCTTTCCTGGCTATGTTATTTTCGGGCATTGCAGGGCGGTCCGGTGTCCGTAGTTGCCCCAATTGACAAGCTCAGTTTTGTGATCGCAGTAATTCTTGGCGTCCTGATTTTGCGGGAGAAAGTCGATTGGCGAATGATCGTTGGCTGCGCTCTGATCATTACGGGTGTGCTTATTACTCTGAAGTAACTGCGGACGTCTCTTTCACACCACATCGGATTGCATCTTGGAGAACAGCCGGATCAATATCATGTAGCGTTTTGAACCTGATGCAGTAGCCAGTGACGGTAGCCTTTCCAATTGACTTTCCAAACGTCCTTTGTAAGTACTCCTTGTCCTTGAGTCCCATAATGTAGACCGAGTACCCAGTTGTATTGGCGCTCAATCCAATCTGGAAGACTTCTTTGGACGTTCCGTCCGCATATTGATTTAGGTAGGATCCGTAGCCAATCGTCGGATTGGCAACAATCTTTCCCTCCTCGTTCTTGCCGTCGCTATACCACAGCTTGGAGTTGGGCATGGCTTGAAGGATGAGATCATGCAGGGATTGAAGCCCTCCCCGTTTCTTTTCCGGATGGCCCTCAATGTAGTTCTGAATCTTATGTTCCACGGTCATTGGCACTCCGTCGCATTATGGACATGAGATTTGTCGATTCTTGGGGAGATAACGCAAACTGCCTAAGAAACTTGGTACGCGGACGGGGTTCGAACGCCGCGATCTTCGCTCGTGCCAAGAAAAGGTAGTGTGCGATGTCGCCCGCTCACGGCGCAAAAATGCTGGACACCAGAAGGCATTTGAACCTGCGATTTCCAAGAGGAGGGAAATGCATTGAAGAAACTTGGTACTCCGGACGGGATTCGAATCCGTGATCTTCGCTCGTGCCAAGAAAAGGAAATGTGCGATGTCGGCCGCTCACGGCGCAAAACTGCTGCAAGAAGTTTGGTACTCCGGACGGGATTCGAACCCGCGATCTTCGCCGTGAGAGGGCGATGTCCTAAACCGCTAGACGACCGGAGCAGACGGTTGGATAAGATACCCTCCGGGGAGGCTTGATCGCAAGCGTCCCAAGCTCTCATGGACTCCAGACAAGCCATCACCTAATTCCTCTTCCTGCGAGACGAGCCCGGCAAAGTCGACCTTTGCTTCGTCCTCGGGAGCCGGTACCCAGAGACCATGGACAATGCGATCAAACTTTGGAAGCAGGGACTAACCGCAAGGATTCTGATTTCCGGACACGGGCCGGAGGAAGATCAAGCGAAGGAGGCCGACATTTTTGCCACGTACGCCCTCTCGGCTGGTGTACCCGAAGAGGCGCTGATCATTGAGCGAGAGGCACGAAACACACGGGACAACTTCGTGTTCTCAAAACCATTGGTTTCAGACTGGGACACTGTTCAGACCGTTGCGATCGTCGGCAAGCCGTACCACATGCGACGAGCTTTGATGACGGCGCGAAAGCATTGGCCAGTCCACATTCGTTATGTCATGCTTCCGTCGAACTTGAAGCAAGACCTGAAAGCCACGGATTGGTGTCAGTCCGAGTGGGGTCGGTTCCGGATTATGGATGAACTCCGCCTAATTGGCGAGTATGCAATTAGCGGAGACTTGGGTGACTTCTGGGCCTTGCCAGAACTGTGACTGGGTCTGACCTGAATTTTGCCGAATGCACACCGACAGCGGCCACAAGCCCGGACGACCCCTCCTAGGGAGTTACCGCGCCCACCTCATCGGCTTGTAAAGCCAAGCTCGGGCCAGGGGAACCTGGTTGAGGGAGCTGGGACCCGACTCGGCTACCCCAGGGGT
>JAFAFM010000101.1 GCA_023423495.1 Armatimonadota bacterium | reverse complement strand
CCCTTTACCTCGGGCACGTCAAAGCCCGGCGGGGATTCAAAGTAACTGGGGGGAACTTTCACTGTACGCCCAATGATCGGTCGTTGATGCTTATCGTGTACGTACTTTGCTGCGTCACCATAGCCATGGTCATCCAAATCGTCTCGGCAAGGTATTCGGCAATTAGGATGCCCAAACCAACGGCTCTCAGTTTATCGTAGCCCCGCAAGCCGTAGTACCGTTGGACGAAGTTCTTCACCATCAAGACCACCAGCAGTCCGAACCAGTAGTAGTCCACCCCGTAGTTCATGCTCAGTACATAACCGGCGGGATGCAGCGGGAAGCCCGGGAATCGAAAACGAATCGCATCGAGGAGCATGACCATGGAAAACCCGAAGATCGTCATGACAATGCCGATGACGTCCGGCCCATGCCGATCCTTGACCATGTTTTGAACGTAGCTTTCGACTCCACTCCATCCGACCACGCCGATCCGATAGCTTTGCGCAGTAGTGAAGAAGCTACCCAAGAAGAATCCGAGAATGATGGCCAAAACAATAGCAACGAAAATGGGTTTCTGGCGGGTGCGATTGAGTTGCCCCATCTTCATAGCTTCCAGTTGGAAGGGCATCGGGTGGGTTCGGTAAAGGCGGTTCATATACATGAACACCTGACCAATAAAGGAGGCTTGAGAATCTGTAATCCACCTAGTGCCGACAAACCGGTTCATGAGAGCTGTCGGCCCAAAGAATGCGAATTCATGAGTCGGTGGCCCAAGTTGGGCCCGGATACGTGTCAGAACAATGCTGAATATTAGGAACGCTGCAACATAGGGAAGCATGTACCAAAGGGGAATGCCTCCTCCAAAGTAGCCGAAACAGACACAGGCAAGGAAGCTCACGACAAGCCCAATGAACGCCCAGCGGTGAGTAACACCCGCATCAGAAGATTTCTTGCCGGAGCGGATGTCGGACCAAACCTCCTTAAGGTAATTCTTCGAAACCCAAATCGCGCCGAGGAACATTGCGAAGACCGCTCCCCACGTCTGCTCGTCGAAGTACGGCGGTCCGGGTTGCAGGCCGGTTCCGCTGAAGGTGTCCTGTGGTATCCCGTAGCTTGCCAGGGCAACGTGGGATGCCTTGCGGAGCAAAAAGAACACTACGAAGCTCAGGAGCAGGTCACTTGGCATGAAGAGGCCAATGGCGGCCATATACGGATAAATCGAAATTCGGAAGTCGCCAATGTTGCTCAGCGGAGGCTCCATGAACAAAGCGCGAATGTCGAAGATCGTTTTGGTGGGGATCGACGGAACGTTTGGAAACAAGTAGTTGAATCCATTCAGCATGTCGATGCTGAACATCACCCCAAAGGCGATCCACATATAGCGGTTTCGCCAAATCGGACCGTTGCCCCCGTTCTCTGCAACGGCGACCGGCAGTTGAATCAATGGAAAGGCGAGGCGTTCGCGGTCACACCAAGCGCCCCGCATTAGAGAGTTGATGCAGAGGGTAGCAAAGCAGATGGAGAAGAAGAGACTAAACCAGGCTATCCACTTGGGCAGAAATAGCGGGATCTTGGTGAAGGCATAGCTGAGACCGTAGCCTCCGCCCCGCATTTCTGTGACCAACTTTTCATCCTTGATGACCAACCAATCAGGGATGTACTTGGTTAAGTAATCGCGAACCGTGCCGTCCGTTTGGCGATGTGGGTAGCTCCAGGTCGCCATATTGGTGACGTTGATCCACTCGGCGGAACAGGCGCCGGCAACTGCCGTAATGGCAAAGATGATCAGCAGATCCGTTTGGTTGAATGCAATCTTGGGCGAGATTTTCCGAAGAAGGACATTCAGCGCCACCATAAAGAAGAGCGCGCTTACCGGCGGAACCATCAGCGAGAAGATGACGCTGTAAACCTGGTTTGGTGAAACGTAGCAGACGGGCACGCTCAGTAAGCAGCCGGCAACAATTGCTCGGGCCCGGACCATCTGAAGCGGCGCCGAGGTTCCTTCTCGAGGGGTTGGCGTCGCCATTTGCGGATTTTAACTTATTCGGTGAGCCATTCCCGAGGAAGCGTTCGCCAGAAATTCGTAGAATATAGGTGAGGCCCACTGATGATCCCTTCGTGGCTCGATCGAGAGGAATACCCATTCACCGTTCACACATTCGATTCCCGTGACGGTCGAATGAGCTACGTGGACGAAGGCTCAGGACGCCCGATCGTTTTCGTGCACGGCAACATGACGTGGAGCTACCTCTTCCGCGATCTCGTGCTCGAATTCTCCGATGAGCGCCGCTGCATCGCAATCGACCACCTGGGATTTGGCTTATCGGAAAAGCCTCGCCGGGCCGACTATTCTGGGTTGGGACATGCCGAACGGCTTGACGAGCTCCTTCAATTCTTGGAGATAGAAGATTTCACGCTCTTTCTGCACGACTACGGCGGTCCGATTGGAATCGAGTGGCTGCTTCAGAACCCGGGCCGCGTGCGAGATATCGTGATTTCCAACACCTGGATGTGGTCTCAAAATGATTCTCGCAGAGCGCAGCGGCTCGCGAAGATCTATTCGAACCCAATGAATCGAATCTACTACCACAACCTGCGAGCATCGCCGCGGTTCTTCATGCCACCACTCTTGGCCGACGCGAATATGATGCCGAGGAAGATGCTGGATCACTTCCTTATGCCGTTCGAAAACACGAACGAGCGTGAAGGGCCGTATGCGATGGCGTGCGGGCTGGTCAGCGAATCACATTGGTTTGATTCCTTATGGCATCGAAGGTCACAACTCAAGGATTATCCGGCGTTAGTCCTCTGGGGTGATCGAGACGAAATGCGGATGCTAGGTGAATACGAGAAGTGGCAATCCATTTTTCCTTTATCCTGCCCGGTCTCATTTGACGAAGTCGGAGGACTTGGCCCAAGGCAGGTTTGGGATGACTACGTGAAGGAAATGAATGCTTTCTTCAGCTTTGAATCGGTGCTGAAAGACCTTTAGCGCATCCTTTGCTATACTCGGTCCCAGTACTTTGTCGTGCTGCCTGACGGACAGAAATTTGGCCCCGCCGATTTGAGGTTATTGAATCAGTGGGCGGCGGAAGGGCGAATCCTTCATGGCACCGTTTTGGAAGAAGCGTCCACAGGACGCCGGTTCGACGCTTCGAGTTTGCCCGGGTTGGCTCTCCCCCAAACACAAACTCCGCCTACGATGATGTCGCCAGGCACGATCCACCCTCCGCAGCAATATGCACCGTATTACCGAGGCGGGCCGGGAAGTGTTGTTGGTGATAATGGGCAGAACGATCTCACGCTGTCCTACGTGTTCTCGGCAATTGGTCTAGCAACCTGCTTCGGAGGCGGACTCTGCGGAGGGTGCTCCTTGATCGGGATCGTTTTTCCCATTCTTGGGCTGGTTTACGCGAACAAGGCCGAACAAAAAGGCCACCCATCGGCAGGATCTGCGAAGATCCTCGGCTGGGTGGCCCTGTGCTTACAAATTGTTTCCGTGATCCTAAGCTTCGCGCTTCTCGGCGCGAGCATGATGGGTGGAATCTAGCGTCGCGCTGCAACCAGGATGCGAAGCCACTTCTCGGAACCAAGGTAGTCCGTATCTACCCCACCCTTGCCTCGGCTGGAATGCACGAAGTAACCGTTCCCGAGGTAGATCCCGGTATGACCAATCTTGTTTCGCTTCTTCTCCCAGAAATAAAGCCGGTCGCCCTTTTGCAAATCTTCAAGCCGGGTGATTGGCTGTCCGACGAGCGCCTGTTCGGCGGCGGTTCGGGGAAGGTTGAGACCCACCTGACCAAACAGCTTCTTGACGAAACCACTGCAGTCGATGCCTTGGGTCAAGCTGTTTCCGCCCCAAACGTACGGCGTTCCTCGGAATTGCAGACCAGCCTCTGCAGCCCAGCCGCGTGAACCTGAATTCCCTTGTGCCGACCGGCTTGTGCGGGGCTTGACGTCGGTGGTGACCTCATAGGGAAGCTTGGCAACAGTTTCTGATGGCACGTAGCCGTACATTCCGTTCTGCAGCAGAACCTTCATCCAGCTTTGGTTGGTGCTATCCGTGACGACAAGGTATTCGTACTGCTTAACGCGGTAATACACCCTGGATTTGGTGGTCATTTTGGAATAGATAGGCGTCTTCTCGGTCGCTTGACCGAGTTTGCCAAGCACCTTTTTCTCGGCGTTCGCCGTAACGACGCCCAACATCGCCGTAAATGCAAGAATTGCCTTCCACACAATCATCGTTTCGTTTACTACCAGAATTATAGGCGAACTTGTACTCGTCTATAGACCTGCTTCCACTAAAGTGAGCGCCCTCAGGATAGAAAGCCCATCCGTTGACCCCAAAATCTCTTTTGTTGCTCTCTCCGGGTGCGGCATGAGTCCCAGCACGTTTCCTTTTACGTTCAACACGCCTGCGATGTTCTGTGTCGAGCCGTTTGGATTTGCGTCTGGTGTTGCGTTGCCTACACTATCGACGTATCTGAATGCAATTCGTTCACTGTCCTCAAG
>JAFAFM010000077.1 GCA_023423495.1 Armatimonadota bacterium | reverse complement strand
GTTCAACGGAATACAGTTCGCTGTTAATAGTTCGATCACTGGCCAGCGTGGCGATTGCTTTGCCGTCTTCACTGACCAAGGGATTGTCGGCCCAGTTAAAGTTCTTGGGGGCTGAATATCCGTTCTCCATCACCACATGGACCTTACGCTGACCATTTGGCTCGATCACGGTGATCTCTGTCTTGAGGGGACTTCGCCCAGCCGTCACGAGAATCAGGCGGTCGCTCTCCTTGGGCCGTAGCATTGCACCGACGTCATGCGACTCTTTATAAACCGGCTTGATGTTCTTCCCGTCGGCGTCCATCTCATAGATGGATCTAAAGCCGAACTGGTTGTTCATCAGGTCAGTGCCGAAGATAATGCGCCTGGAATCTCTGGACCAGGCCAAGGGCTGCCAGTCATTGACGTAGTTGAACGGAGCCTTCTCCTTGTAAACGTCTTCCTTTTTGAGGCTTGCCGCGTCGACTACGGAGATCGTGTACTCCTGGAAATCGTCCTTTTGCCAGCCGATAGCGATCTTTTTGCCATCCGGACTCCAGATTGCTTCCTTCACCCAAAGGTATCGTGGCAGTCCCGCAATCCACCGGATGATGCCGCCGTCTACGGAAACGACTCCCACCTGGTTGTCCTGGGACAAGTCCCCGTTCCACATGCGCTGGATGTTCACAACTTCGGCCTTATCTTTGCTGAAGTCCATCATCATGTGGCGACCCAACTTGGAGGAATCGGACCAAGTCACAAGCAGGTTCTTCCCGTCGGGGGACCAATCAAATCCGTCGACGGTTGTATTTGCCTTGCTGAGGAAGGACAGCTGCTTGGTTCGGCCGGTCTTGCGATCCATTCGGAAGATGTTCTGGCCCATCAAATAGGACAGCCATTTGCCGTCCGGTGAGTATGAGAAACCCCTGGCGCCTGTGTTCGCGTCGAAGATGGGTTGAAGGTTGCCCCCGTCCGGCTCAACCGTCCAAGCCCTGCCCTTGTAGGAGAACAGAATCTCCTTGTTGTCAGGCGACCATTGAATTGCGCCGGGTCCGGCGTCGTAAAGCTCCGCTTCCTTTTTCTCTAGCTCAGTCCGAGTGTCGTCCTGACGAGGCAAATCGTAAATTTTGGAGGCTTCTACAATTCGGCGCTTGTTGCCGCTGGGAAAATCCATCACCCAGAGATCCAGCCGCCGTTCTCCGGTCTGGTTCCAGCCAAAGGCGATCTTTTTGCCGTCGGGCGACATGGCTGGCCCGCTCGGGCTTCTGCCATTTAAAACCGGATACTGATACAGCCGCTCGATCGAAATGTCTGATTTCGGGAGCCTCTGAGCGAATGGTGTGGTGACCGCCAACGCGACGCACAGCAATGTAAACGTGGATTTCATGGATCTCGACAATTATTACCAGGTTGGGAGACTGAAGCTCTTGCCCGTAGGTAAATTACGCCACATGAAAGTTGGTGTTGCCGGATTGACCCATGGCCATGTTTGGGGTTTGATCGAGAGCTTTCGGAAGGTCGAGGGCGTGAATCTCGTTGCGGTAGCTGATAACACTCCCCTGATCGACCGGGTTTCAAGCATCGACGAGAAATACTCGAATTGGGAGGAAATGCTGGAATCTGAGTCTCTGGACGCCTTGTTGGTCACCAGTAATAACGTAGAGTCCTCTCAGATTGCGGTCCGAGCTTTGAACCAGGGCATACCTTGTCTAGTTGAGAAGGCCATGGCGGCCAGCGCTGCAGACGCGGACTTGATGCTCCAAGCTATGCGCTCAACCGGGAAAACGCTTATGATCAACTGGCCTATAGCCTGGTCGCCGTGGCTGCACGAGGTCAAACGACTGCTCGACGAGAGTGCGATTGGCCCTGTATTCAACTTTCAATACCGAAACGGTCACTTCGGGCCAAAAGAGATCGGCTGCGACGAGTGGTTCGTCGCATGGCTCCACGATGAGAAGCTGAACGGAGGCGGCGCGATTGCCGACTTCTGTTCTTACGGCGCCGTTCTCTCGCGATGGCTATTCGGCATGCCCGATTCTGTTTATTCGATTCGGCAGAACTATACCAAGGACTACAGCGTGCCGGACGACTATGCGAGCATCACCCTTCGATATCCCCAGATGCAGGCGCACCTTGAAGGGACATGGGCCCACAAGGGCGATGACCATGCCGCAAACCCAAGAATTTACGGACGTGATGGAACGGTAAGCGTACAAGGGAGCTTTGTGTACCAGTCGACCGTTGGTCGCGAAGAAGGACGGACCGCGCCCGCACTTGAGCAGTCGAGCCCGGCCAAATACTTCTTGGATTGCGTTCGAGAAGGGCGGACTCCCGAAGGGATTCTCAACCCGGAGATTGCCGCCGATGCTTGCCGCATTCTGGATGCGGCAAAAATCAGCAACGATACCGGCAGGGCGGAACGACCCTAGCTTCGATTCAGCATCAACTTTGCATGGGCGGCGACATTGTCGCCCGTGAAACCAAACTCGGCCATTGCCACGTTGCTGGGGGCGGAGACTCCAAACCGATCGATTCCCAAGGACTCGGTTGCATACTTGGACCATCCGAACGTGGAACCTGCCTCGACACTAAGTGTTGGCCTTCCTTTTGGCAAGATAGAATCACGATACGCTT
>JAFAFM010000054.1 GCA_023423495.1 Armatimonadota bacterium | reverse complement strand
GTTCAACGGGTGCTTATCTAGTGCTCGAGGGTTCCTCTAACCTCTGGCCTAACGGTCATCAGCAAACGGATCTCTCGCAGGTAATCTTGCCGCGTGTCCAACGAGCGATTTGAGTGGTACTACATGGGCGAGAACGGGCAGATCGGGCCGCTTAGCGAAACCCAACTCCTAGACTTGGCGGACCATTCCGCCATCTCCAACCAGACCCTGGTTTGGAAGGTGGGTATGGAGTCTTGGGCTCCGGCCTCATCCATCCCGAAAATTGCTTCCCGGATGCAACCGGCATGGACCCCGCCACCCGTACCGACACCTCCGCCCGCTCCGACCACCAGTTCGGCCGGTGGCTCCCAGACCTCGGGCAAATGTCCGCGGGACGGAACGGACCTGCGCCGCGAAAACCGAACGGGCGTGGAAATCGACTGGTGCCCAAGCTGCCGAGGCGTCTGGCTGGACAAGGGCGAATTGGAGAAGCTGATGGAACGGGAACCCAATTCCCGCGACCCGTACCAGCGGGACCGGTACGACGACGATGACGACGACCGAAAAGGACGTCGCCGCAAGGGTTTCTTGGGCGACGTCTTTGACATCTTCGATTAGCCGTCCTGGAAGACTTTAGCGGTTGACGCTAATTTCACCCTCGATCGAATCATCGAGCGTCTTGCCCGTGGCGGCACCGATCAGGATCTTGATGCCGGCCACGAAATTGCCGTGCTTGGTATCCCAGTAGTAACCCCGATTCGGCGTGACTTTGATCACCGTGATGCGCGGGTCATCCTTGCCCTCGGTGAACCATGTCTTGATGATGGGATCCCAGAGCTCATCGATCATTGCTCGGTCCTGCGAGATGGTGGCGGTGCCGCTCAGGTGGAGGAAGTCCGAGTGCGCGGAGCCTTGGAAGAAGAGTTCCACGCGCGGATCGGCCTGGATTTCCTGGTTTTTGTGGCTATCGATGGCGCTGAGGAACCACAGGTTGCCCTCGTCATCCACCTTCTGCACGCTCATTGGGCGGGCGCCATCGGAGTCGCCGGTGGGCACGCGGGTGACAAGGAAGCATGACCCACTCCCAAGTTCTTTGAGCTTTTCGATGGCCTCGGCGCCACTCAGGTCGTCACGGTTTTCTTCGGGTTGATTTCGGTTAATGGAGTCCATAAATTTGTTGTCCTTTTGTTTCGGATTTATTGGACGCCCGCTTGGTACCGGATTGCCGAAGGGATATGCGATACTGGTCCATAGCAACGAGCCGGGAGGCTGAGAAAGTTGAAACCATATCGAGCAAACATAGAGCGAGAAACGGTGGACAACCCGAGTTTCCGAAAGGTACTGGCCACTGGAACCCAGATGCAGCTTGTGGTAATGAGCTTGAAGCCAGGCGAGGAAATCGGCTGGGAAGTGCATGAGGGCACAGACCAGTTTTTCCGCGTGGAGGTGGGAGCGGCCGAGTTCTACGTCAATGACGCCCGCTTCTCCCTTGGTGAAGATGAGGTGATCATCGTCCCGGCGGGGTCTCGGCATAACGTGGTCAATGAAGGTGCAGACGACCTAAAGCTTTACACCATTTATGCTCCTCCCAATCATCCAGACGGCACGGTGCATGCGACAAAAGCCGAAGCCGACGCTGCGGAAGAACACCACGATCAATAACGATCAGCGTCGACCCCGGAACAGCCACCCGATCTCTTGCCTCAGAGCCTTAACCATGCCTCGAAGCAGCGCCAACCAGGGTGGGATGTGCGTAAACGCGGCCGCAACCGCATAGAGGGTGCGGAACGAGAATTTGCGCTCGTGCGAGACCACGTATATCGGCTCCCAGTGGTCGGGCCGAAACTTTGCCTTGAACGCCTCCAGCCCGACGAAATTGTAAAACCGGCGACCGTGCGCCCGGGTCCACTTGGCCAGAATGCGCAGCCAGAGCGGGTTGGGGTCAGACCCTGATCCTGTGGGGAAGTCGCTCAGGGGGACCAGCCCCAGGGTCACGTATTCCGCGCCATCCTTCGCTACCGCCCGGACCGCGCTATCCACGAGAAGCTCGACGGTTCCGTTGGGAGCGCCGGCGCCGCGGATGAACTGCTCAGTCAGCCACCCCTTTCGCATAGGGATGGGCGACAAAACGAGAAAGCCCACCACCCGATCTGCGCGGATGGCGACGAAAACCCGACGATCCTCCAAAAATGCCAGCGTCTCCGGCTCCACCAAAAAGTGCAGCGGGGGCAAACCCCGGGTGGTGAGCCACTCTTGGAGCACCCGCCGCAAATCAGGGTGCCCGGTCGCCTGCTCCGAGGTCCATTCCTCCACAAAGACGCCCTTGTTGCGGGCCCGGTTGAATTGTTGGCGGAGGCTGGGAATGCGTTCCGGCGACCAGGTTTGTGGATTCCAGATTGGCTGCGCGCCGAGGACCACGCTTTGGTAATCGGCTTGCATGCGAAGGAGGTCCCACAGCCGTCCGGCCGCGCCGAAGTAGCAGGTGCGGCGGGGCGAATGATCCGTATACTCGTTTACCACCTCGGCCAGCCGCTCCATGGCGCACACCGGCGCTCCGGCGATGACTCGGACCCGATTCTTGGTGACTGAGCCCACCACTGCGTCGCCTAGTTCCGAGAACCAAAGGTCGATGCCGGGGTTCACCAGTTGATAGGCGGTCGCGTTCCATCCAAATCGCATGACTAGGTCGCGCGCCGCCAAGATGGCGGGCAGCTTATGCGGATCTGATACTACGGGCGTCGTGGATGTCGCCACCTACGCTGCTATTGTGGCTTTTTTGCCTCAGGACGATCCACCCATGCGGCAATCCGCCAGTTCAGTGCTGAGGCAAGTGAACGTGGTGTCGCTCGAAAGCGAGAACCAAGTCCAGTTGCAAGGACCCTACACCGCTACTGTGGCTTGCGCACAATGGGTGGCGGCCGGTAGCCACTCTTGTCTCTTAATATCGATAGCACTGCCAGCCTCAGGAAGGTATAGCCGAACAGGACGAGGGCGAAAGTGGACTCGTGGGTCTCGTGTAACACGTTCCACGTCCAATCACCAGGAATGATGTCGCACAGTGTGTAGGCGGCGAATTCGACGGGAAGAGTAATGAAGAACGCTGCCGCCATGCTGATCGGGTGTGAAAGCCAGATGAGCACGGAATAGGAAGTCGCGACCCACATAGTCAAAATGGCCAGACTGAAATCGTGCCTCGCGAGGCCGGTAGAAATGGTTAACCCCAGTAGGATGCATCCCAGCCCGACCGCCCGATCCGTGATGACTCCCCACCTTCCAATCATGCTGGAATTGTAGGGTGGCATGACACATGCCCAGGTCTGATTTTCCTCAGTCTGGCTTGTGACCGATTATCTGAACGGGTGGACGCGCGAGATCCATTGGGTGTCCACGCCGTTAGAGTGCAAAATCTCCGAGAGCTGACCCACATGACCTTGGAGATGGCGCAAGGTCAGGAGCTCATGATTCAGCTTGGGGAAGTTCTTGTACCAGGGAACGCCGCTTTCGGGCGATTCCAGGTCGACGACTTCCAGCAAGACATCCATTTGGCCATCCAAATACTTCACGTAGGCAAGAAGCTCAGCCTTGGAGATGGGAACGGCGTCGGCTGGGAATTCGAAGGGCTCGATCTCCCAGCCTTCCAGCCACATCGCGTCGAAATACCCGGGCCGCCGGTCGGGCCACGGTTTGAACTCCGCGACGCTTGGGCCTATGTAGAGATGGGTGAAGTACACCGCGTGATATGCGATTCGCCAGAAGGCGCGGTGGATGATGCGATCACCCTCGTCAAATGGCGGATCAGGGTTGCTCCAAAGTTTTTCCGGGCACTTCTGGATGCAGTCTTGCAGCATGGCGAGCGCAGCATGGTACTGCTCCGCAAGCGCCCGGCGAACCTCCATTACTTGAGGGAAATCCTCAGATCCACCATGCCGAACTCGCTCGTCACCGGCTCCACTGTGTAGACCAAATCTTTCTCTTCAGCCCCTTCCGGTACTGAGAACACGATCGCGAAGTCCTTGGCTGAGCCCGGAAGCATGTTGGAGGCAACGCCGCCGCCCACATCCATCCACTTCGGCTTGTGAGACTGCTCCTTCATGTCGGTCAGGCTGGTGTTCTGAAGGCCGTTGAAGTACAACACGGTCTTGTTCACGGCGTTCTTGAACCGGCAAGTTACGACCACCAAGTCTTGGCCCGGGTCGGCGGTGAGTTCGAACTTGGAGTCCGCAAAGCGGAGCATGTAGCTGTCAGTCCTTTGAACATCCGTGACGGTAAACTTCCATTTGCCGGTG
>JAFAFM010000013.1 GCA_023423495.1 Armatimonadota bacterium | reverse complement strand
TGCTGGCCCTCTTCACCCAAGAGGTCATGTCCATCTTTGAGCTGTACTACGTGCCGATGCTCTTCCTCTCCGGCCAACTCTTTCCGGTGGCGGTTTTGCCCGGCTGGGCCGCCGAGTTGTCGCGTTGGCTGCCCTTCTATTACACCACCGGAGGTCCAACCGAAATCCTGGTGGGGCGGATAACGGGACCCGATGTTTATCGGGTACTCATCATGCAGGCGGCTTGGATCGTCGTTTGCTCCCTCCTGGGGAAGTTGTTATGGACGAAAGGGTTGAAGCACTACACCGGCGTCGGAATGTAAGCGCCTTTACATTTTTAACGGTCGCCTGCCGGCCTTGCTGAAAGTTGTCGCCGACAATAACTCAGCGAAGGTTCCATCAAAAATAACAAGCGGTGTGTTTATGGAGTTGACAAAACTGACGATATGGGCAAGCGTCAGGGTTTCACCCTCATCGAACTTTTGGTAGTTATCGCAATCATTGCGATCCTCGCTGCGATTCTATTCCCGGTCTTTGCACAGGCCAAGATGGCAGCGAAGAAAACCGCCAGCATTAGCAATGTTAAACAGTCCGCACTTGCAGCGATTCTCTACATGGGGGACTATGACGACGTTATCGCTCCGATGATTCGAAACGGCACCAACACCGACGATGTGGCACAAACCTACCCGACCGCCTGCTTTGGAACGTTCTGCCGATACGGATACCCACTGCTCCTCATGCCATACAGCAAGAACACGGATATGTTCTATTGCCCTACAGACAAATCTGATGATCCAACCCTAGCGGACGGATCTGGAAAGGGTCGATTTGATAAGACCAGCACGCTCTATTGGTACAACTTCGGCCACTACGCCAGCTATGGGTTCAACCGCCGCTATTTGAACGATATCCAAGTCGGCGCGATGGGTGCTTTCACCTATTTCGGACGGTCAGCCACCAGCCTTGGGACGCCGGCCAGCACGGTCATGTTTGCTGAAGCTTCGGGCAAAGACGTGGTGTCGCCTGGGCGACCCGTCGTGTCTAACCCCATCGGTTATCACCGTGTCGATGCGCCATCTTTTTGGGACACAACCGTTACCTATCCAAACGCCCGGTCACAGGGCCAACTTTGGGGCAGGTTCGACCCGAAGAGCGTGATCGTCGGATGGCTGGATGGGCACGTCAAGTACACGCCAGTTGGAAAGCTGAAGGGCGCAGGCACAACGGTCGAAGAAGTCGATCGGTACTGGAACGGAATGGACTTCTAAACAGCAAAAAGTCCGCCCGAAACAGAATCGAGCGGACTCGATAACTCGTTAACGCGCCCAGTCCTCTGTTCGATCTGAGCCCTCAGTTTTGACGATCTTGTTATAGACACCAAGGATCAGAAGTGTGGGAACCCAGGTGGCGATGAAGTTTCCGGTCTGCTTGCGGCCGGAGAGCTCCATAAACAGGGAAGCGCCGATTGCGCCCATTGCTGTCCAGAGGAAAACGTCCGACGGGATCTTCGCTGTCTGCTGCTCGATGGCCTTGGCGACCCCGCCTTCCCGATGCTGCTGTTTCGCCTCGCTGTCACTCATATTGGTGTCGATCAAGTTCTTCATTAGTCGTTCTCCCGCGACCAAAGCCGCTCCTTCTTGAACGCCTACCGCCCCCCCGGTGACCTTGGGTTGGCCGCTGATCTCAGCATTCTTATTCTTTTCCAAACTCCGGCTCGTTGGGGCGCGGCAGCCGCTCATCAACGGGCAGCAAAGCCGGGAAGGGCCGATGCGGCTCGTGCTGATACCAATAGGCCGTGCTGGAGTAATCATTCGAAAGTTTATTGGCGTGGCCATGCTCGATGCTCACCCTGATCGACTTACGGAACCGGATCGGATCCGCGATGTGAAAGCGATACATGGAGTTCTTGCCGCGCCACCGCCAATCCGCATTGCCAGAATTCACCGTGATGCCCTGGTAAGGCGCACTAAACTCCTGCGTGGGCCCGAAGGCCGTGTTGAGATAATCCTCCGTTCCGGTACCGTGCAGCCGTGGCGGCCAGGGCTCTCCGTCGATGACGATCATGTCGTCGCCCTCGCCATACCAATCATTCCCCTGACGTTGGAAGCAGTCAATGTTTAAGTTGCAGCCTACGTAAATGCCGTCGCCCTCAGCCTCCAAAATGACGTAGTTGTCTCGATCAGAGAGATTCGGATTCTCGGACCAGATGCGCAGATAGTTGTCCGGCCCAAGCTTTTCCGTGAGCCAGCCCGAAGTCGGATTCTCGCGCCGCCATTGCGCATGAAACCGGGCCGGAGGTTCTGACTCCACAGTAACGGGATACTCCTCCCAATCCACATAGAAGTACAGATTTACGGGTCCCTCGCACTCGTTTTGGACCTCGATCCGGGCACCGTCGAATGGCATTGGCCACCAACAGTTAAAACCGCGCCCATCTTCTGGTGACATCTGCAAGGGGGCCGACGTGAAGTTGCGCCTTAAACCATGGCCGATGCCAAAGAAGTCACCGAGCGGGACTTCAACCGAGGGATTCTCCTCGCCATCCCACCACATTCGGATGACGCATTTTCGCGGGTAGGTGTCATCATTGCCGACGGTCAGCCAGATGTGCTTGACGCAACCCCGCTGGTCGGTCTTTAGGAGTGGGGCAGATTGCCCCGGTTCGATCGTGACCCAGTCTGCATTCCCACCCGTTACGTCATAACTGCTCGATCGGCGGGATTCGTAGTTTCGCAAGAAGGGAAGTTGGGCCAGCGAGCCATATCCGTGCATGCGGAATTTTAGCCCGCGGCGCGAGACATTAATGACGCGGACTTGACTTCACAAACTTAAACCAGCGACCAGCAGATTTACCGGTTTAGCAATCCCAGTCGCCGTAAACGGAACCACTGTCGTTCCATACATTAGGAGAGTGAGTCAGCAAAGCTAAATTCACCAATCAGTCGGAGAAATCAATTTCATATCTGGCCGGGCCCGTCATAAATCCCGGCCTCTTTTTATGCAAAGCTTTCCTATGCTTTTCTTATGACTTCTTCAAACCATTGACACCGAGCTGCCCGTAGCAAGAAGTGGAGAGCGGTAGAGTTCCCCAAATAACTACTGGCATCATCTCTGGCCCGGTTGTTTCCCCCCGAATCCCCCAAACCGGGCCTCACTATTCTGTAACGTGAGCGTGCTGAGATTCATGCAGGGCGGTGGCGGCGTATTTAAGCGCAGCCAATTCTTCTTCCGTCGCATTTGCTCCCAGTTCAGGGCTGCCGACAATTAGATCGACAAACTCACCCTTACGCAACGTGAGCGCCACCATTCGATCTGCCCGAATTATCGTCGCCACAATATCGCCAAAAGCCGTCTCGGCCGTTTGCACGAGATAGCCTTTCACCCAATGATTCTGCGGCTTGTGGCTCTCTTCCATTTGCGACTCCGCTACTTTAGACGCAGATCGATAACTTTGCGGACAGCTTTCTCGAGAGCGGACTGACAACGGGGGTCGGGAACATATTCGGGCGGGCAGCTATCATCTGCTTCGTCAGGCTGGAGAACCCTCGTCCCAGTCTCGATCCCCTCGATGGTAAAGGTTCTGGTGATCAAACAGCCATCAAGCTCGGTATGAGCCTCATACCCAAGCCTGATCGGTGTGACGTGCACGGCAAAGCCGTCGATGACGTAATGGTGTTTCAAAGCCAAAACCCCCAACTAATGGCGCGCGCCACCTCGCGCCTTGACAATTACCGCCGTTTTTAATTCCTGTGCCGGCTATCTTGATATTAGCTTCTGTTTGAGCATATGCCAAGGGCATATTCAGCTTTCGATACCAGTATTTGATGGGTGTCCCTTAACCGGTTACGGAATCCAGTACTTACACTTTTTTTATGAACCTCCCCAGCGTTCTTACGGGTCCGACAGGCCCTGGCTTCTTACACTTATACAAGCCGAATTGTGGAGAGCAACTCAGCTGCTTTGTTTATTGGAGAGAAGTCATGCGTTTTTATAAATGCTTTGCAATTGGGACCCTTGCTGCGGCGGCCGTGTTTGCCAATGCGGACCTGTTCATCGAAGCGGGTCCGGGCAATTTCGAGGGGGATGAGAACATCCTCTTTAATGAACCCGGCCTGGTCGGAACGGGGAACCCAGTTGAAGGAATTACAAACCAAACAGGATTTATCGTCGACTTTTTGAGCGACGAGACCCTCACGACCCCATCTGGCGGCCAAGCCCGCATCGAAGCGGTCGATGGCGCCTTCGACAACATGTCCATCTTCCTCGACAATGATCCGGACGCAGGGTACACCTCCCTGATCCTGAACATTAACGCCTTGGACTTTGGCACGGTCACCTTCGACATCGATCAGCGAGTCGGTTCGAATCTAGTGGCAACGTTTGACCTGGACCCGAACGGTGAGAACTTCTTCCGAATCTGGTCCACCAACGATCAGTTCATTGTGAACACCACGTTCACCAGCACGGTTGATATCTCCGACATCCGCCAAGTTCGCATTGGCGGTTCCACCACGGAGATCCCACCGGAAGAGGTGGTGCCGGAGCCCGGAACGATTGGTGTGGCCTGCTGCGCCCTCGGCCTCGCCTATATGCGACGCAAGAAAGCCCGCAAAGTTTGATTCGCCAATAAATTGCCCTTCCTCGCATGGGGAAGGGCTTTTTTGTTTGGATTGGTAGGGCCGACCGGGATTTAGGGGCTGGACGAAAACTGGACATGTGTCGCGCTTTCGCTGACCGGTTGAAAGCCCAGGCGAGTGTAGAAAGCCTGAGCTCGTGGGTTCGCTTTGAACACCTGGAGTCGTAGGGGTAGTCCCTGAAGGCGTGCCTCTTCTTGGATCAATCCCATGCACTTCACGCCGATCCCTTGCCCTTGGTGGGCAGGCAATATGAAGATCTGACTCAAGTAAAGCGCGTCGGCCAGCCTTCGCACCAGCACATAGCCGACGTCCTTACCGTCACGCAAAATGAGGCGGACAGTCTCGCACGAGAACTCCGCTTTGTGCCTTTGCCACTGATCATCCTCATCCCACCCGTAGACGAGTTCCACATAGGGTCGGAATGCCGCTTTCTTGATTGCGAAGGTCGACTCCACGTCGTCGAGCGTAGCTTGACGGAAACTTAGCTCCATGGCTCGTACCAGTTTAGAAACTTTGCCGAAGTAGGCATTGCAATTTGACTTGGAATAAGCCCATCGCTTACTTCTTTTTCGCCACGTTCTCGGCAGACTCGATCAGGTGGTCCAGCGACAATTCCAGGTCAGAGAAGGCGGCATCGAGGATGCGGGTTTCCTCAGATTCCTGAGTGCGCGAAATCTTTTCCAGGCTGATCCTCACCTGCTCCCGATCGTTCTTCACGAGGTCGATGGCTTGTTGCAGCTCGTTTGCGCTCGTGGCGGCCCTGGAATTCAGCACATATAACCCTCCTATTCCGATAAGGACGATAAGCAGAATTCCGATGATGGCATCACGGATCGGCACTTACAGCCATGTTACATTAATTAGTTAGGAGAATATGTAGGAAGTGGCGCACGGTGCCTCATTTGGTACGAGGAGCCAAACCACCCGGCCTGCTGTATGGTGCAGAAGTCACCGCTGGCAGCAAAGCCCTCGCCCGACGGCCGTAGCCTGCAGACGCAATGTCCAGCACGCCGTTGCTGTCAATTACGGTTTGCCCACTGGCAGAGCCTTCGCGTGGCCATCCACGTAAATGGCGTTCACCTTCTTTCCGTGTGCTGAGTGACGGCTGCGCGTACCATCCTCTTCATTCTTGACGATCCAAGTCTGATCAAGCGACTGAACCGTGGTGGCCGGAGCAGCCACCCAATCTGCGCTGAGATGAACGAAGTCGTTGCTTTCCTTCTTGGATAGCATGGCCAGGTTGATATCTGTCAGCACATAGCTGGAATGCATGAAGTCATGCCACTCACCGATGAAACCGCTTTGCTCGTGGGAATCGGATGGGCACCAAACGAGGTCCTTGATTTTGTAGGCGGCCAAAGACTCAATAAACTCTTGCCGCCTTGGGGTCATCCCGTGGACTTCAAGCCAAGGATGCGGCGGAAATCTGCCATCGTAATCCCCTTGGTATAGCTTGAAGGCTCTATCGATGTTCACGAGGTTCGCCATGCAATTGGTGGCCCGTGCCGAAGCTCGAGCCACCATGAACACCGAGGTAAGAATCCCCGCTAGCACACAAACAATGGCGCTAACGACGAGGAGCTCGACAAGAGTCCAAGCCCTCTTTACGGACGCACCTTCTTTGTCGCTAAACATTTGCCCACGTAGGCTTTGCAATTCTGAATTGGACTTGATGATGCTGGAACCTCTGACGCCTAATGTTGTAATCGGCCCTTTACTCTAGGACTTTTCGTCGGGGGACGATTGGCTCGGCCTTCTCTTTGTTTAAGGTCGCCCGAACCGTCGCTATTGTTGCCGCAATTGAGTAGTCGAGGTCAGTCAGCTTTTCTGCGAGGTCCCGGACCTCTTTGGTGTTCTGCGACCGCTCGGCGAGTTCCATCCGCGCCCTCACCCTTACTTGATCGGTCTGCAATTGTTTGATGACCTGGTCCAATTGAACCTCGTTCAGTATCGGCTCGGGCTCTGGCGAGCAGCCGACGAGGACAACGGCCACGGAGCATAGAACAAAGTGCCATCGAACGAGCATTCGTCAATTGTGGCGAAAAAAGGACCCTCCGCTGAATAAAAGAAGCGGAGGGTAAAGCCACCCGGTCGACCCTCATTGGGGCCTCTCCGATGCATACGTATGCTTAATCGTTCCGCCAGCCGAATGGATTCAGTTGTTGATGGATTTTTTTGAAAGTGTACGGCAAAAAGAAACGTTCGTTGGAATTCTCTGCGGTAACTTTAATGGTGGAAGCAATTTGCTTCCGAACCGCTGAAACCGGCCGGATTGGTCGCATGACACGCACTCCAAACCCGGCCGGGCCAAGCCCAGTTAATGGAGTCATGAGGCCGCCCCTTAAGAAGATGCCGACACAATTCCCACCGGGCACCACTTTCTGGGATGCCGAAAACGTACCGTTTGCCTATATTCCCGGAGAAGGTTGGTTCTCGGCATACAAAGGTGCCTGGGACTTCCGAGGGGAGCAGATGCCCGATCATGCACGGAGGAACGGCGCAGATAGATCAAGCAGAGTTCTTAAGGCTACGAAACTCTTATTGAGCCATGCATGTACGAAGGCCGACTCTCTTTCAAAAATGGTACGGGTGCCAACTGGCGACCCCCGATCCCCTTGCGGCAGCTTCGTTTACATCTTTAATAGTGAGAACCTGATTCTTGAGCTGGGAGTACAACTGCGTGATATTCGCTTTGGACATGCCGTCAGCCAGATGGCGAAATCGCGTCGCCCAATCAGCATCCAAAGTGCGGATATATAGGTAAGGCAAATCTCCGATATCCAACTTCCACTTTTTGTCGACATCAAGGCGAAGCGTCACCGCAAACGACTTGCTTACAGTCGATTTTTCAAAGAATAGCCGGTAAACGGCGCTGGTCGACTCCACCGCTGGTCCGTCGCTTTGAAACCGACGGACTGGTAGGGAACCTTGTTGCGAAATATGCTCCATAACTGTATTGAATGCATTGGCATTCCACGAAAGGATTTTCCTTTCGTGAGCGCTCGACATTTCATATAGAGCCTTCCAGTTTCTTTCTTCGAATGCCTTTGTTACTTTCTTAGCGACAGTTGACGGATCTTCACGACGACACTGACCGATGAGTACGCCAGTGATCGCCAAAGGTATCAAGGCGAGCCACAGCGGCTTTCTTACTGGCATGGCGCCTCTCGCACGATA
Organism: Armatimonadota bacterium; assembly: GCA_023423495.1. Lineage (GTDB taxonomy): Bacteria > Armatimonadota > Fimbriimonadia > Fimbriimonadales > Fimbriimonadaceae > 55-13. The sequence continues at coordinate 1,706 of JAFAFM010000013.1, read as the reverse complement.
ACTCACTCGTAAGGTGGTCCCGTGCACTCCCCTGTCGAGCCATTACAACTGTGATTCGGGTCGGAGTTCTGAAAAACCTTGTCAACGACATACGTGCATCCTGATCCAGTGCACGTATATTTCAGGCAATCATATTGGCAGCATCTCTTCGAGCTCCAAGCTCCTTCGGGCCCATATTCAGCACCAGCACAGCAGACGAAGGCCTGGTTCCACGTCTGAGCTTTTGTGCAGCCAGTAGGGCACTGGAATTCGAGTCCTTCTTCGCAGTACCAGCCGCTGCTTGGGTCACCTAATGAAAGTTGGCTGAGTCCGAGCAAAGCGGTGAGAATCACCAAAACGGAAATGACATTTACCTTGACCATTATCGTAACCTCTTCGTAAAGTAATAATTCCGACTGTAATTGCGTCGGCCCTTGAATATGCTTCCAGAAAGTTGGAGCTCGACGACAAACTTTCCTGCCAATTTAGGATCAAACTGTTGTTCGCGTGGGAGGTAGTAGGTTTCGTCGTGTATGTGGCAAATTACAATGGGTGCTTTCGAGCCAAGTTGGTTTACTCTCGTAATCTGCTGCTCCCACAGTTTTCTATCTATTGGGTCTTTCTCGTCCCCCCTCGGAGAAAGATTCCACTGGTATGAACTATTGAAACCCGTAACTTTCGCACGAGGAATATTGGGACAAAAGAGAATTGCGTCCGCCTTAATGTAGGGGTACAGCAGCGAGGCGTCACGAAACGGAGCTAAAGGAAGCGATTCGTAGCCAGGACATTCCTCGTAAACACCGTAATCCTGGCTGTATAGGTTCAGGGCCAGGCTTATCTGTCGTAAATTACTTGCGCATTTCGACTGCCTGGCCGATTCTCGCATCGGACCGGTTGCAATGAAAACAATGGCCGCGAGTGTCACCAAAATCGACGCAACCACGCAGACTTCGACTAGCGTGAAGGCTCTTCGATAGTGCATCCGCAATCCTGACCTGCTTGAGCGCTCACGGTAGATTTCGTTTTGCCAGCCCCTCCAACGATGCTCAAATAGAGCACCCGATCGTTTGCAATGCAGATCGTGCACATAACAAGCATCAGAGCGATGGAAGGCAAAAGAAGCCCGGGCATAACCTTCCTCCGCGCATTCATGAAAACAATGTACAACAAGTTATGGAGTTTGCCAACTGCAATTTACTGACTGGTTTCGAAAGAGCACTGGATCCTACTGGGAAATGCGCGCCCAAGTCCTGCCCCTCAACAAACTAGGGAGTTCTTCTAGCAATTCATCCAGCGCCCCCGTATGCTTGGCAGCGTAGAACTCCACGATCGGGCGGATCGCCTGGTCATTGCCTGTGTACACGAATTCACCGTCTCTCACTTCCACAGTGCCGACGGCCTCAAAGTCCATTCCGATTACAATCTTCATTGAAGTCGCCCTTGAGCACAGGGAATTTTTCAGCGATATTGCCATCTTGCAGTGCTAACCAAAAGTCAGTAATATTCTGGGATGGCCAAGGACTGGCGGAATAAGCTCTACTACGGCGACAACCTATATATTCTGCGTGAGCATGTAGCCTACGAGTCAGTCGACCTCATCTATCTCGATCCGCCATTTAACTCCAAAGCCGACTACAACGTCCTCTTTAAGACCAGCGCGGGCGAAGCCAGCCCCGCCCAGGCCGGAGCCTTCAAAGACACGTGTGAGTGGGACGAGGCCGCCGCCG
>JAFAFM010000343.1 GCA_023423495.1 Armatimonadota bacterium | reverse complement strand
GAGTCGCTGAGGATCAAGTGGGCGCGCTTCATCAAAGGCACGAAATCACCGTAATCCGGCGGCTCGATGAGCTTGGCTCGGCTGTGGTTCCCAAGAACACTTGTCAATGTCGCCCGAACGTCAGGATTTTTGTGCATCGGCACGACAAGGAGGACATCCTCGAAGTCCTCGAGCAAACGCAGAGCGGCATGGGCGATTTGGCGCTGCGGCTCGCCCCAGTTCTCGCGTCTATGAGTGGTCAAGAGGACGATTCGGCCCGGCCATTCCGGGAACCATTCGACACCCGGTGCCTGCCCCATCGCCAGGACCGCGTCAATCCCGGTATTGCCGGTCACAAAGATGGATTCTCGGCTGTAACCCTCACGGAGCAGATTGGTTTCAGACCACTTAGTCGGAGGAAAGTGAAGCTTTGTGACCAGACTCGCCGCTCGTCGATTGAATTCTTCGGGAAATGGATTGTCGATAGATTCCGTTCTTAACCCGGCCTCGATATGCCCGAAAGGCACTTGTCGATAAAAGCTGCACAGCGCCGATACAAAGGTAGTGGTGGTATCTCCCTGGGCCAATACGATATGCGGTGTGTACTTAGCGAGAAGGTTATCGAGCCCCTCGATGGCGCGCGCGGTTACTTGGGACAGTGTCTGCCCGTGCTGCATGATTGCCAGGTCTTCATCCGGGGATAAGTCAAACGCTCCAAGCGCTTGCGTCAGCATCTCCCGGTGTTGACCGGTAGAAACCAGAATGGTGTCGACCTCCGAAAACCTTCGAAATTCCTGGACTACCGGGGCGACCTTTATCGCTTCAGGCCGTGTCCCAACCACGCATAGGATTCGGGGTTTAACCATGATTAGAAAGGATGATGAATATTAACGTGCCACAGAGTGCTGCAGCGGCAAAGTAAAGCACCCAAACCGTTTGGCGCTGGGTTAGTCCGCGCTTGAGTAGTTGGTGATGCAGATGCCGCTTGTCGGCCTGAGTGATCGGCACGCCGCTGAGTTTTCGGCGGACCACCACTTGCACGGCATCCATAATCGGAACGCCGAATACGAAAATCGGAATGATCAGGGTTAGCGCCGCCGCTGTCTTCACGGCACCGACGATGCTCAGGCAAGCGAGCATGAAGCCCAGAATGTAAGCTCCACCCGTGCCCATGATGATTTTCGCCGGATTGTAGTTGTGGCGTAAAAAGCCAATGCAAGCGCCCGCAATCGCGGCGGCGATAATAGCAACTCGCGGCTGGCCCTCATAAACAGCGATGGTCATCAAGGTGCCGGCGGAGATTGCCGCAATGCCCGAGGCGAGGCCGTCGACGCCATCGATCGTGTCCATAGTCTTGGTCACGACGAAGATGTAGATCGCCGTGACGACGACGGCGGACCATGCGGGGAACAGAAAATAACCATCATTGAAGGGGTTTCCAATGCTCTTGATCTGAACCTGCCCAAGGTCTCCGGCGAAGAATTGGATCGCCACGCCAGCGGCCAAGAGGATAATGAGCTGGATCTTGGCTGAATATTGAAAAAGGTCGTCGAGGGCACCAGCTACCACGAGTGCTGCACCGATCAAAACCACCCCGATTAGATACAGGGGATACTGGGTCGACTTGGGATAAGCAAACGGCAAGACCGTAAGAATCGCAATCGTAATCCCTGCGTAAATCGCCACGCCGCCCCACCGCGGTAACGGTTCCTTGTGAATTCGTCGATCATCCCGCTTGGGATCATCGACGGCGCCGTATTTGAACGCCAGCATTCGAACCAATGGCGTAAGGCAAAGCGTGATTACCAAGGCAATCAAGCCAGTTAGAAGAGGAAACCGAAATCCGCCCCAAAACTTGGGCGTCTGTTCGGCAAGAGTCAACCATGCATCCATGGCGAATTACAAAGCCACCATCTCTATGACGCCGTCGCGATACCGAAAGACTTCCATTTTAGATTCGCGAAACAACTCTAAGCTGAACTCGTCGGGATAGTCTCCTTCGTAGATCACGCGGCGAATGCCCGCGTTGATGATCATTTTGGCGCAGTTGTTGCACGGCTGGCATGTCACATAAATGGTCGCGCCTTCGCAGGCCACGCCAATCAATGCGGCTTGCAAAATTGCGTTCTGCTCAGCGTGCAAAGCTCGGATGCAATGTCCGGCTCTCAGGCAGCCGACTGGCCAATCATGTGTGGGTCCAAGTTCGGGGCAATGAGCCAAGCCCTTGGGCGCTCCATTGTAACCCGTACTCAGGATGTGCTTTTCCTTGACGATCAGCGCCCCAACCGACCGCCTCGGGCAAGTGGCCCGAGTCTTGACGAGATGGGCGATCTGCATGAAATACGAGTCCCAGCTCGGCCGATCCTGCATTTAGTCCAATTATGGCGCATGTCGCGCCCTCCCGACCGGTCATCAAGGTTAAACTGAACCGTGGGTGGACTCAACGGGCAGTTGTTCGACTGGATCAACAAATGGCCAGAAGCGTGGAATCCATTTCTCAAGTTTTTCAGCGTCGCCCTGAGTCAAGGCTGGGTGAAAATTGGCTTCGCCTTTATGATCGTGGCGATGCTCTGGCGGAACGAGCGCACACGCAAGGCCGTGTTGCTCGCGCTGGTTGCCATCGGAATCGCCAACACGATGACGAATGTAGCTAAAGAAGCCTATCAGGGAAACCGACCATTCCAGGATTTAGGCTACGTGTCGGAGCCAACCGAGTTCACTCTTCAGAACCAGGATAAAGTGTTTCTCCGCGTTGGACATTCGGACAGCCGCGGTACTGCCAGTGCTCATAGCGCAAATATGGCGGCGTTGGCATTCACGATGTGTTTCTATTTGAGGTGGTGGGGGTTGCCTTGGGCATTAGTCGCCCTCCTCACGGGCATAAGCCGAATCTATACTGGAGCGCACTATCCCTATCAAGTGGGCCTGGGCTGGCTTTGCGGCATCTTTGCCGCCCTCGTGGTCATTAAGACCTGGGAAGCTTTCGTACGCTTACGAGGTGGCGTTCAATGGGAGGCGGATGACGTCCCCGAACTCCCTTAGGCCACATCAAGTCGCATTTGTCACGGCTTGCGTCATTTCGGTTGCCCTCTGGTTTATCCCGTTGGTCCGGTGGATTACCGTCCCACTCCAATATCTAAACACTCACATTCATGAAGCGTGGCATGCTCTCATGGCCATCGCGACCGGGGGAATGGTTTCCCACATCGAGGTCCACGCCAATGGCAACGGCGAAACCTATACGCTGGGCGGAAGCAACTTTCTCATCAGCTCGGCTGGGTATCTGGGCGCTTCACTCATTGGAGCGGCCATGGTTGCCCTCTCCAGAAATCCGCGGATGGCGCGGGCCGTGATCATTGGAGCTGCGGTCCTTGTTGGATATTCGCTGCTCGTTTGGGTCCGAAGGGATATGTTTGGAATGGTAAGCGCGGCAGCCTGGATATTTGTTCTAGTAATCGCCGCAGTCAAGCTGTCGGACGAACATAAGCTCTTCGCGGCTCAGTTTATTGGGGTCCAACAGTGTCTGAATTCCTTGCAATCACTCTTCTTTCTGGTCCGGATCAGCGGATTTGGCATCCAGCAGAGCGACGCCGGGAATATGCAGCAACTCACCGGAATTCCCGCTATTGTTTGGGCGGTTGTCTGGTGTGGAGTCAGTATTGCGTTAATGCTTTGGGCACTGAAGTCTAGCTGGGGTTCGAGTCAGACGAACCAGAGCTTCGAACTGAAATAGGCTCGCTGAGGTCCACGTTTCCTAACGTGCTGACGACCCTTCCTTCCACCAAGAACTGCACCTTTTGGATCTCTTTGAACTGAGCGAGAGTTGCGGTTAAGCCCTTCAGCATGGCCTCTTCGTCCAGAGATCCGTAAGTCTGCTCGAACTCTTTAGTAAAGTCGACAAGCGCCACGCCATCCTTGACCTCAATTCCGACCGCCCTGGCCTTCGGGTCCGCGATTTTAGACTCGCGCAGGAAGTGATTTAGGGCAAACAAACGAGGATCCTCACCCGCAGGTACATCCGATTCGTGCTTACCAAGCTTCAAATCGGTTCCTTCTCGGCCAGGCGTAATCAGGTCGACCTTTTTAGGGTCTTCGGTAGCCTTGGAAGATGAGAGGTTGTTGGGGACCCTTCGGTATTCGTC
>JAFAFM010000342.1 GCA_023423495.1 Armatimonadota bacterium | reverse complement strand
AAGCAGAGAAAGAACGGACTGAGGAGCAGCGTTCGCCTGCGACAGAACCGAGAGACCGGCCTGCTGCAGAATCTGAAGCTTCGTGAAGTTGGTCATTTCCGCAGCAACGTCGGTATCGCGGATAGTCGACTCGGTAGCGGCGAGGTTCTCTCGAGCCACGCCCAGCGATCGGATGTTCGATTCCAGCACGTTGCGCTGGAAGCTGCCGATCTGACCTCGGGACTTGGAGACTTCTTCGATTGCCGCATCGATGACCTTCAGGGCATCGGTTGCGCCGCTCGCTGTCGTCAAGTCGAGATTGGAGAGGTTCTTGCCGGATACAACGCCGTCGCCAAGTTGGCTAGCCGCGAAGTTGCCGAGCGAGAGGCTCGTCGTTTGACCCGCGTTGCCGCCGATTTGGAACTGGCTGGATCCTACGATCACCTGGCCGATCGTCGCACCCTGTACCGAAGCGGTGACGTTACCGGCAGCCGTGAGCTTAACCGTGTTGCCGTCCGCATCAGCGAGCGTCAAACCGTCATTGCCGTTCAGGCTCGAAGTGAAGAGAGCGGTGGCTGTCCCAACTTGAACAGTCGCGAGGGCATCCACACCCGTTGCGGAAGTGGAACCAGCGCCACCAGTTCGGACAACACCGTTCGCGTCGGCAAGGTCGATTCGAGCGTTGGAACCGAAGGCAGTGCTTCGGAGCACGATGTTGGTACCGTCATGAGTTGCCATAACGCCCGTCTGTCCCTGAGCAGCGTTGATCTTGTCGATCGTCTGCTGCGCAGTCGTGGTAGCGTCGGTGGTGAACGTCACGCCATTTACGGAGAAGGAACCAGCGCCGACTGTAGCGCCGATCGCCACAGCCTTTCCGGTGACGCTGGCTTGAGTCGCAGCCTGCGTCAGCGTTGCCACTACGGAAGTGTTGCTTGTGACCGCAGCGCCAGCGAACTGACCACCGAGGTTGATCGATCCGACCAACGTTCCGTTAGTTACGGAAGCGTTAACTCCGGAGCTGCCATCGAGAAGCTTCTTGGTTCCGAATTGAGTCGTCTGAGCGATTCGGGTCACGGATGACACGATCGATTGAAGTTGGCTTTGGTTGGCTTGAATGGCCGATGCGCTCATCGTACCGGTGTTGCCAGCTGCTACGGCCAAGCCACGAGCATCGCGAAGAAGTCGGTTGACTTCGTCCAGCGCGCCTTCAGCGGTCTTGGCGTAGTTGATAGCGTCTTGCGAGTTTCGAACGGCTTGGTCGATGCCTGCCAACTGCGCTCGGAAGTTCTCCGAAATGATCAGACCAGCGGGATCGTCCGCTGCAGTGTTGATACGCAGACCGGTCGAAAGACGAGTAATCGACTTATTGAAGTCGTTGGTCGTCTGTCCGACGTTTCGCAGGGCGTTCATCGCCGCCACATTCGTATTTACGCGAAATGACATTCTTCTTTTCCTCCATGATTCCGGCTAGGCCGGGCGAGAACAGCGCCCTCGCTTCCCCAAAAGGGCGCCGGGCGGAGTCGTCCTGACTCCTGTTCTTCGTAAACTTCATCTTAGGCATCCCGAAGACAGAGCTTGCTGTACGAAATACCGGGCGTTCTCAATCCCGGTACGGTTGCTATGTTCCGCAAGCTCAAGTCGAACCGGCATAGTATTTTCACCAGTATCCTTCTGGGACAGTCCTGAAGGTTCATTCGGAACCAGAATTTTGGTTCGCCCCGAGCTTGTGCAGGACGGGGTACAACTCACCCTGATGTCTAAGCCAGTGGTGGTTGTTGGGGCGGGACTCGCTGGATTGGTGTGCGCGCGGCACCTGCACCAGGCTGGGGTTCCAGTGATCGTGGTAGATGCTGAAGACGAGCCCGGCGGCAAGCTGCGAACCGATCACGTAGGCGGCTTCACGCTCGACCGCGGGTTCCAGGTTCTGTTTACGGCTTATCCAAACCTAAACCGCGAAGTCAATGTCGAAGAATTGAAGCCCGGAGCCTTTGCCAAGGGTGCTTATATCTATCACCAAAACTCCCTAAAACTCCTCGCGCCGCAACCCTTCATTGAAATGTTCAAGCAAAGGCTGGGCATTTTAAGGGATAAAACCGTTCCCTTTGCCGACAAGCGCAGACTGGCGAGTCTGGCCGAGTCGGTGAATCAGCAGTCACCAAGGCAAAACCTTTCGGCTAATTTGATGACCGCTGAGGATTACTTGTACGACCGAGGATTCGGCGACGAGGCGATGGATCGCTTCTTCCGGCCATTTTTTGGTGGCATTTTCCTTGACCGTTCTTTGTCGGTGGACTCTCGCCAGTTCGGCTTTGTTTGGACGATGCTCACTCAAGGGAACACAATTCTGCCGACCGGTGGCATGCAAGCCGTTGCCGAACAAATTGCGTCCGGAATTCCTCGATACCTCTTCCGGATGGGCAACCGGGTCTCGGAGGTGATGTACGGAAGTTCAGGACAGGTCGAGGGAGTCCGTTTCAATACGACCGAAGTGCTTTCCGCCAGCCGCGTGGTCATTGCCACAGATGCAGAAGAAGCTGCCAGGCTTGTTGGGCAGCCAATAACCACCGAATTCAAGTCTTCGACCTGCCTCTACTTCGAAATTCCGAAGCCGCTTGTCGAGGGACCTTACATAATTCTTAACGGCTCTGGGAACGGAGTTGTAAACCACATCGCACCTGTTTCGGCCGCAAATCCGAGTTATGCCCCGCATGGCAAGCACCTGGTGTCTGTCACCGTATTGGGCGTGCCCGAAATGAATGACGACCAATTGGCTCAGACCGTGAAAGAAGAGGTTTCGGCCTGGTCTCCCGAGATTGGCGCTTATATGTGGAGATTTATCCGCGCTTACCGGATTCGAAACGCTCAGCTCGCCCAGCCGGTGGGCTTCATCGAGCACCTTCCAAACAACGCCACCCAGCGTAACAACCTTTACTGGGCAGGCGAATTTACAGAGAACTCCAGTATCGATGGCGCAATCCGAAGCGGCCTCGATTGCGCTCGGATGATCCTTTCGCAACAAGGAGCTGCAGAGGCGGCTTGAAAGTCGCCATCATCGGAGCGGGAGTTGCGGGCCTTGCCGCTGGAAGGCGGCTGCATAAATCAGGGGTTGAGGTTGTTCTCTTCGAAAAGTCGCGAGGACCTGGCGGTCGCTTAGCTACCAGACGCGTCGACGACTTCATTTTTGATACCGGCGCGACAAGCGTCGCACCCCGCGGTCTTGGGATCGAGCAAGCGATGCTCCATGAACTGGACACCGCCGATTTGCACGAAATTCAAAAGCCCATTTACGCCCACGTGGGTCTCCGGCCTGTCGGTGGGGATCCGGCGAAAATGAAGGTATCCCGTTACGCTTACAAATCTGGCAACAACACTTTTGCGAAGCTTCTTGCTGAAAGCTTGGATGTCCGCTTAAACACAACGGTCGATCGGTTGGAGAAACAGGATGGCAAGTTTACTGTTGAAGGTCAGATCTTCGACCGGCTGGTGCTGACACCACCGGTTCCGCAGACGTCTCTGCTTCTCTGGTCGCTTGGTGAAAGCCGTCCGGTGGCGAACGTTCGCTATCGATCGTGCATTTCGATCATGCTTGGCTTCGACAAGCCGCTGCCAGAGACGCCCTACCACGCTCTCATCGACCCCGAGCAAAGGCATCCGCTAACCTGGATCTCCCTGGAGTCCGCGAAGGTGGAAGGTCGTGCCCCTAAAGGCCAGAGTGCGGTCGTTCTCCAAATGAGCCCGAGCTACAGCCGTGATCACTATCAAACCGACGACAAGGAACTTCTTAACGACGTCTTGGGCTGGGTTGCGCAATTGCTAGGTCCAGAGTTCAAGTCACCTATTGCCGTCGATACTAAGCGGTGGAAGTACAGTCAGCCCGAGACGATCGCGGTTTTCGATTCGGTCAACCGGAATCATAATGGAATTGTCTTGGCTGGCGACGGCTTGAGCGCCGGCCGCGTGGAACGTGCGTATGAGTCGGGATTGGAGGCCGCAGAATTACTACTAAGCTAAACCGAATCCGCATTCTGATGGTCTCGAGCTTGGTCGCTATCACGACGGCCGCGTCTGCTCAAGTCAGATTTAACGTGGAGATGGCGGGCAAGAGTGTGGGCACGGCTTCACTAACTCAAAAGCTTCAGCCAGATGGGGGCAAGATAGTGGAACTGAAGATGGAGTTGAAGATCGGCACCCAGAAGCTTGCAATCCGATCTCAGAACACCTACGACGCGGCCGGTGCACCCATCCGGAAGTTTTTGGATTCCAATATCCCCGGCGGCGCCCTTCAGAAGCAGATCGTGACAACCTTTGACGGCCGTGGAGCGAACGTGGTCATATTGGATGGCGGCAAGCGAACGACTCGTTCCATTCCGCTTGTCGACACTGCACCCAGAAAGAACGGAAGCGAGTTTTGGTTTCTACGCGATCGGCCACAGTCCGGGGCCGCAATCAAGTGCTACACCTTCAACATGGACCGCCTAGCCTGGGAACTCCAGACCTTCGTTTATCGCGGTAAGAAGTCTGTGTCTTTGGGTGGGAAATCGGTGATGGCCCATGAGATCTCCACCGACGGGGACCGACCTTCCAAGGCCTACGTGGATGATTCTGGACTCCCCATATTGATCGAATCCGGTCCGACGGTTTTAAAGAGAATTTGAGCGAAACAATGAGCGAAAGCAAAGCGATAAGAGTTGGAGTTATCGGCGCCGCCGGCCGGATGGGATCCGAGGTGCTACGCACGGTTAGTCAAGAACCTGGCATCGAGATCGTATTGGCCGTGGACCGGGAACGCGTCGGCGAAAACTGCCGTGAATTCGCGGGGGGCCGGGCGCCAGATTTGGTGGTAGTCGACAAGCTCGGAGCCGCGCTGGACAACCAGCCTATCGATGTATTGGTGGACTTCAGCCACGGCAGCGGCTCAGCCACCCATGCGGATTCCGCATTCAAGCGTGGAGTCTCACCCGTAACTGGTGCAACAGGTCTTAGTGATGCTGATCTCCGCGAGATCAGGCTCCGGAGCAAAGAAACGGGTGTGCCCGGAATGTACATTCCGAACTTTGCGATCGGCGCCGTCTTGATGATGAAGTTTGCGGAGATGGCGTCCAAATGGATGCCAGATTGCGAAATCATCGAACTCCACCATGATCGGAAGGAAGACGCTCCTAGCGGAACGGCAATGCGGACGGCGGAAATCATCAGCGAGGCCCGGTCAGATGCTCCTTCCCGCAAGCCACGCCCTCAGATCAAAGTTGAAGGCGCACGTGGAGCCAGTTACAAGGACGTGCCAATCCATAGCGTCCGCCTGCCGGGGTATGTGGCTCACCAAGAAGTGATCTTCGGACGATTGGGCGAGATATTGTCACTTCGCCACGATTCCATGGATCGCACCTCTTTTATGCAGGGCGTCGCGCTTGCCGTCCGAGAAGTCCGGAACCTGAGTGAGTACACGGTCGGGCTGGACAAAATCCTATTTCGCGACTAGTCCAAAATCTCGTCAAGTGATTGGCACAACTGGTCGACCTCTTCGGGCGTGTTGTAGTGGGCAAAGCTTGCCCGGGCGACACCTTCCGAGGGATCGATTCCCATTCGCTCCAGAAGTCGCACGGAATAGAAGTTGCCGTGCCGCATTCCAATTCCGGCTTCCAAAGCACGACTCGCGATTTGCTTCGGGCTCGCGGACTCGTGCCGAAATGAGATTGTCGGTACGCGGGATCGGTCCGCTACGGGATTACCAAACACCCGCACGCGTGGCTTGCTCGCAAGGAATTCCAGGAACTGATGCGTCAATGGAGCTTCCAACTCTTCCATGCGCTTCCAAGCCTGAACGACCGTTTCGCGGCTGAATCTGTTGGATTCCGCCAAGTACGACAGATATGGCTTTAGACCGAGCAAGCCCGCGCAGGACTCGTGGTTCGCTCCGCCCAGTTCGAATTTTGCCGGCAAATAATCTTTAGGCAGGAAGTAGTGGTTCGGGCCGGTCAACTCGGCGAATGCTTCATGCTTGCCGAACATCGCCCCGATGTGGGGGCCAAAGACTTTGTAGCAAGAGAACACGTACCAGTCCACATTCCAAGCCTCGACATCGACAAGCAGGTGCGGAGCGTAGGCCACTCCGTCGAGGACAACGCGAGCGCCGACAGCGTGGGCGGCTTCGATGCAAGGTCGAACCTGCTCCACTTGCCCGAGGATGTTTGAGACGTGGACAAACGCGACCACCTTCGTGCGAGGTGTCAGCAGATTCTGCAGTTCTGACAATTGGCAAACGCCGGTCTCTGGATCGGCCTTCCAAATCTTCACTTCGACGCCGCGTCGGCGAAGGTTCACCCATGGTCCAACGTTCGCCTCGTGGCCACTTTCAGCGACGACAACCTCATCGCCGTGCTGGAACGAGTCAGCATAACTCTCGGCGAGGATTCGACACAGCATCGAACTGGAGGAACCGAAGATGGTCCGGCCGACTGCATCGCCACCCATGATCGTGTTGACCATGGCGTGCGCATCGGCGACCGTTTGCGTCGCGCGGGCAGAAGCCGGATACTCCGCGCCGGTTTGAACATAGCTCGTGAGCATATAGTCGCGCACGGCGTCGGCGACAGAGGCTGGTACCTGAGAGCCGCCAGCATTGTCCATAAAGATCTCGCCCGATTGCAAGGACGGGAATTGCTGGCGGATTTCCGCCAAGCTGGAGCGACTGGCCATCGACATGAAATCAGCTTACCGCTGATGTCAGGTAGTGCTGATCTGGTTTTGGCCGTCGCCGTTTTGCGACTCCAGGAATGCGGCTTCGCGAGCTTCGTAGATTGCTTCGTAGAAGTCTTGGCCGTAGTCCAACGCGGCTGCCGTTGCCCGAACTCGGAACCGGCCAGAGGCGAAATCGGCATGCTGTCCCGCGTCTTCCATGGCTTCCCAAACTGCGATTTGCAGCCCGGCACACTGATCTGGAGTCTTTGCAAGCTTGAAATACTTCGCGACGATGTTGCCGGCCAGCTTTGCATTGCCTCCAACTTGGGAAGAAAACCGCGGCTTAACCACAAAGAACTGACCGCTAGCGATTGGGGCACGGACGTCCGCGCAAAGCGATAACCACGTTCGATTCTGATCTCGGAATCCAAGCTTTCCTGCGAATGTCGACCGGGTGTATCGGCCATCGATCATTACCGTTACGTTTTGCCCCGTAACCGCTCGGGCAAACTGGACTTCGATTGGCTTCGGACCGGCCAGGTAGCTGGATGCAAGTCCTATAGCAAGGCTGAGAGTGGTCATCG
>JAFAFM010000335.1 GCA_023423495.1 Armatimonadota bacterium | reverse complement strand
GCTTCGATCTGTACTACTCGATTAGACTTGTCCAACACAAAACCGTACTTGGAGCCGCTTCGGTTGTAGACCCATCGCGTGTAGAGGATGCGTCCGCCAGAGCCACCTGCTGCAGCTCCACCGCCGCCGCCACCGCCCGGAGCTCCAGGGGCTCCCGGTCCGCCACCACCTGGAGGGCCCGCCAAACCAGGGCTCTCGGCACCACCTGGTCCAGGTCGCTGCAAAATGCGATTACTGAAATCGAATGCGCTTGCGCCGTTGTGCCACGTGGCAACTCCGACGTTAGATCCGGTGCCTCCACCAGCTGGCGCAGGGCCGCCTCGGCCACCACCAGCGGCAGGTCCGCCGCCTGGGCCGATTGCTCCGCCACCGCCGCCGACAGCCTGCACTTCGTCCGGGGTGCCGTAAATGCTGACGACCCGAACGCCGCTGTCGTAAAGCTTAATGCCGATGAGGCTTGTTTCGGCGCCGCTTCCCGCTTGGGCAAATGCCGTTGGAGCCGCGCTTGCGATGGCAACGATTCCAAAGGCCGATAAAATCCACTTGTTATTCAAACTCGTAGGTCCTCCTGAGTGACGAACCGGTATTGATTCTTGTCCGATTATTACTGACGCGCAAACCCACCCCGAAAGTCACAGGCCCGCGCGGAATATTTACTACGCCGCGTAAGTAACGAATGTGGGGTATACCTCCAACACTAAACTGGAATACGGAGAATCAAATATATGGCATCAAATTTAGGGGTTACCGGCACCGAATTCGAAGAGACGGTTCTGAAATCTAACGTTCCTGTACTTGTTGATTTCTGGGCCGAATGGTGCGGGCCCTGCAAGGCGATTGGCCCTGCCATCGAGCAGCTTGCAGGTGAATATGAAGGACGCGCCAAGGTCGTCAAGGTTGACGTAGATGCCGATCCTGACCTGGCTACCGAATACGGTGTAATGAGCATCCCAGCCGTCTTTCTTTTCAAGGGCGGCAAGGTCGTCGACCAGCATGTCGGATTGGCCCCCAAGGATCGATTCGTTGAAATGCTGAATCGAGCCCTCTAAAGTCCCGCCTCAAAACACAGTGCCCGGAGAAGGACCTTCTCCGGGCTTTTTTGTGTGTGTTCGGGTTTAATCCAGCGCAGTGGCTTCGGCACCCTCCTCCCGCAACCCAAATGTCGCCCGCGCGGGCCTCATCATGATCGTGAGCCTGCTCCTAAGCCGGGTTTTGGGCTTGGTTAGGGACGCAATCATCACCGGAAAGTTTGAGACGGGCGGCTTCACCGACGCCTATTTCCAGTCCTTCAAAATTCCTGATCTGCTCTTCTTCCTAATCGCTGGAGGAGCGCTTAGTTCGGCTTTCATTCCGGTGTTCAGCGAATACCTGCATACGGAGCGCGAGCGCGAGGCCTGGCACATCTTCAGCGTTGTGACGACCTTTATGTCGATCTTGGTCATCGCGTTTATCGTGATCGCCTGGATCTTCGCGTACCCCCTAAGCCACCTAATTGCGCCCGGGACCAGCGATGCCTTCATTCCCTACATCGTGCAGATGAGCAGGATCGTTCTGCCCGCGCAATTCGCCTTTTTCATCGGCGGAATTATGTTCGGCACCCTGTACGCACATCAAAAGTTCTCGGTGCCGGGGCTAGGGCCGAACATTTACAACATCGGCATCATTCTGGGCGCTCTCCTTCTTTCTTACTTCTTCAGCCCCGGCGTGATCGGCATGTCCTGGGGAGCGCTCATCGGCGCATTTTTGGGCAACATCATCATCCCGTTCCTCGCGATGCGCCACATTGGCGTGCGCTTCGAACCTTCGCTTGATCTCAAACATCCCGGCGTCAAGAAGGTCTTCAAGCTGATGCTCCCGGTGGTTTTGGGCCTGTCTCTGCCGGGCGTGTATGCCCTGATCATGAGTGCCTACGGGTCGTACTATGGCTCAGGGATGGTGACCTATCTCGACATTTCCAACAAGCTTATGCAGGCCCCGCTTGGAGTATTCGGGCAGTCACTCGCGATTGCAGTTTTCCCGGCTCTGACGCAGTTTTACGCGCTCCAGCAGATGGACAAATACCGTTCTCAGCTGAATTACACCATGCGGACGGTCCTTTACTTGACCATTCCGATTTCGATTCTCATGTTCGTTATGGCACCCCAAATTGTGGGGGCGATGTACCTTCACGGCAAGTTCAAGCCCGAAGATGCCGCTTATACTGCCGAGTGCCTGCGATACTTCGCGATCGGAATTCCCGCCTGGTGCTTGCATCCCGTCCTCATGCGAGGTTTCTTTGCGATCCAGAACACCGTCACGCCGATCGTTCTTGGTTCCCTCACCACGGGAATATTCATCGGCTTGATTTACCTTCTGCAGTCGCTTGGACTCGAATATCGGGCGCTGCCGCTGGCGGGTTCGTGCTCGGCGGTCGCTTTGGTGATCGCGCTCTCGGTCGCCGTGGCGCCCAAAATCGGGGGACTCGACGGCAAGGGACTTCTGGTTACGGCATCTAAATCGATCGTGGGTTGTATCCCATTGGGCATTCTTGCTTCCGGTGTTGCCTACAGTTCCCTGGGGCAAACAATCGCCGGAAACAAATGGCCGACGCTGTGGATCGTTTTTGGTGTATTCATGCTCGGCGCGTGGGCGTACTACTTCATCACGAAGGCGCTCAAGATGCCCGAGTCCGAATACGTGAAGCGAGCCATGAACCGCCGCGCAAAGCGCGAAGAACCAGTATCGGCAATTGAAGCGGACGGTCCCGAGTAACCCTAAAGCGCTTCTACCAAAACTGCCGTCGCTTCCCCGCCGCCAATACAGGGTGAACAAACTGCATAGCGTCCACCACGTCGCTTCAGTTCGTACAGCGCAGTGAGGATCAGGCGCGTACCCGTCATCCCGATAGGATGGCCAAGCGCGACAGCGCCTCCGTTCACATTCAGCTTCTCATGGGTGATTCCCACCTTGTCCGCCACTACCATCGAGACGACCGCGAAAGCTTCGTTGACCTCGAATAGGTCGATGTCGGCCGCCGTCAGGCCTTGCTTGTCGAGCAGCTTTTGGATTGCGAAGGCGGGAGCCGTGGTAAACCATTCGGGCTCCTGCGCATGTTGCGAGTAAGCGACGATTCGGCCCAAGGGCGATGCGCCACGCCTGTTTGCCTCCGACTCAGAGCAAACAACAAGTGCCGCCGCTCCGTCGTTGATGGAACTGGCGTTTCCAGCCGTCGTCACACCTTCCTTGTCAAAAGCTGGCCGAAGGCTGGAAAGCTTTGCCGGGTCCCCCTTGCGAGGTTCCTCGTCTTCGGCAACCATCACCGGATCTCCCTTTCGCTGTGGAACAGCGACTGGCACAATTTCGTCCGTCAGCCTTCCCTCGGACTGACCTGACTGTGCTCTTCGATAGCTCTCGGCCGAGTACTCGTCCAATTGTTCGCGTGTGATGTTAAATTCGCGCGCAGTTTTGTCGCCAACTCCACCCATATGAACGTTGTGGTAAGGGTCCCAAAGACCGTCGTGAATCATGAGATCGAGCAGGGTGCCGTTGCCCATTCTATAGCCCGACCGCGCTTTGTCCAAGGCATAGGGTGCGTTGGTCATGGACTCCATGCCGCCGGCCACAATCAAATTCGCATCTCCGCAGCGAATCGCTTGGGCAGCCATCATCACGGTTTTCATTCCGCTACCGCAAACCTTATTCACCGTTGTGCAAGGAACAGAATTCGGAATCCCTGCTCCCTTCGAAGCCTGCCGCGCGGGCGCCTGGCCGACACCCCCGGTCAGCACGCACCCCATGAGGACCTCATCTACGTCCTCGGGTGAGACGCCTCCCCTACTCAATGCCTCTTTGATAGCCAGACTGCCCAGTTGCGGGGCGGTGAAAGAAGACAATGAGCCAGAAAATGCTCCGATTGGCGTGCGTGCCCCAGAGAGGATAACGGCGGATTCCATAGGTTCAAAAACTCCTTTGGTAAGGGAACTACGACTAGGGTACCTGGCACTGAAAGCGACCTTTCTTGCGAAAATTCGGTCAAACCTTCCCCCCAACTATTCCGTCTTCACCGTTACGAACCGATTATTGCGGTTGGGTCGCACATAGTGTCGATATTTTGTGACGGGCAATTATTTGAATATTCTCTTTGTTTCTGCTGAATTTGCACCATATGCGAAGGTAGGAGGACTGGCCGATGTCGCCGGATCACTTCCGAAAGCACTCGCTGATTTGGGGCACAAACCATCCTGCATGATGCCGGGATATCGCCGGCTTCTCGAAGATCCTCGCTGGAGTTTCGAGACAGTTTTGGATTCGATCCCGATCAAAGTGAGTGAAACATGGACCGTTAACGCATGGGTGAAGAGCATCGACCACGGCGGCGTCCCACTGTACCTCGTCGGGGCCGACGGTTACTTCACCGGCGATATCTACTCGGCGGGCGTCGAACAATATCTGTTCTTCTCCGAAGCCGTGCTTCAAGTGGCTCAGGCTTTAAATCTCTCACCCGATGTTGTGCACGGTAACGATTGGCATACAGGATTGATTCCGTTACTCATGCGGGAAAAGCATGCCAAGGAATGGCAATCTGCCTCAAGCGTCTTCACGATCCATAACTTGGCTTATCAGGGCGAATTCGAACCCTCAATTCTCAAGCTGGTAGACCTGCCAGAAAAGCTGTTCAACCTGAGTCAATTGGAAGCCTACGGGAGTGTCAACTTCTTGAAGGCTGGCTGCGTTTATTCGGATCAGGTCAACACCGTCAGCCCGACGTATGCGCAGGAGATTCAAAGTCCGGAATACGGCTGCCGCCTCGATGGACTGATGTCGCACTTGTCTTCAGAAGATCGACTGACCGGCATCCTGAATGGCATCGACTACGAAGTCTTTAACCCCGAAATCGATCCGGCGCTTCCGACCCATTTCAACCAGGAGGACCTTTCAGGCAAAGTAACCTGCAAGGCTCGGCTTTTAGCTGAGCTCGGATTGCCGGTCCGGCCAAGCACCCCTTTAATGGCCACCATCAGCCGTCTCAGCTCGCAGAAAGGTATCGATCTGATCGCCGACCTCGTTCCCCTGCTCGCCAAGCTTCCGGCTCAACTCGTGATCCAGGGCCTTGGAGACGAAGCAATCGCCGGCCGACTTCGGGAGCTGGCTGGAAAGCATCCGAAGACCTTCAAGTTTGTAGAGCGGTTCGATGCCGAACTCGCCCAACGAATCTACGCCGGCGCAGATATGTTCCTTATGCCCAGCGCGTTCGAGCCGTGCGGATTGGGACAGATGATCGCCATGCGCTATGGCACCGTCCCAATTGTTCGCAAAACGGGTGGGCTGGCCGATACCATCGTCGGCGGCCGTAATGGATTTGTGTTCGAAGACCTTGAGGCGGCGGATCTGTGGCAAGCCCTCTTAAGGGCGAACGAGGAATACCGAAACATCGCGGATTGGGGGCACTTCATCAATGATGGAATGGCTGCCGCCAACTCATGGAGAGAGCGCGCATCCAGTTACGACCTCCTCTACAAGAAGGCCCGTGAGGGTAACGGTGGCTCGGTGAAAAAAGCGGCGTCAGCCTAATTGGGCGGACGAGTGCCGTACATTTCTTCCAGCATTTTTTTGTATTCAGCCAGGCTAGGCATCCCCATTTCCGCGCGCCGACGGTCCACATTCTCAGGATCTTCTACGGGCTTCGGATTCCAGCGCCCGTCCTTTCCTTGGACAAACTGCGTTCCATAAATTTGCTTCTTACCCTCCGCGCTGAGCACACGGTCGGTCAAATAAGCGTAGTTGGCTTTGCTCACTTCGCCCTGGTCGAGCAGAGGCCCCATCAAGTCCAAGCAGAGACGCTGGAATTTCGGGTCGAGGTCAGCATGTTGAACCAAGAGCCAAGCATCGCCAGCCGCTTGCCGACCGACAAGCGTGAAGGTTGGCCAACCATAGGTCTTGACGATCTGCTTCATCTGATTCGTGTTGTGACGATCGATATCGGAGAGCTTGTCCGCTTTTTCCTTCGTCATCTTGCCTTGTTTCAAAAGCTCGATCGCTTCCATGCGAAGCTGCTGGTCAGCTTTAACCATTGCCCGAATCTTCGCGGCTAAGCCAGGATTCTGAGGAGGTGTGATTCCGACCTGAGGCAAAAGCAGCCCAAGAATAAGAATGGTGACGGACAACATTGCGCTTATACGATAACACCAAGACTAGGCATTAACGGGAATTTTTGCCGGGTTCGCGCTTGCAATTGTGCCACCCGCCAAGACGGTCTGACCGCGATAAGCCACCGCGATTTGCCCGGGCGTAACCGCCCGGACCGGACGGTCAAATTCAAGAACCGGCGTATTTGCGCCGTACAACGTCGCCCGCTGAGGCTCCATGTTGTAGCGAATCTTGGCCATCACGCGCTGGGGATCTGAGGTGGGCTCGATCGCATTCCAAAACAGCCCGTCCAAAGGCACGCGTGTGGTTTCCAGCAGTTCTGCGGGACCGACCACCACTTGGTTTTCCTTGGGCTTGAGCTCTAAAACATACAGCGGTTTCTTCCCCGAAACTCCGATCCCGCGACGTTGGCCGATCGTAAAGTCCGCCACCCCGTCGTGCTCACCCAACGGCTTGCCGTCGGCATCCAAGATTTCCCCCTTCGAGAAGATTTCCGGGCGCGACTTTCGCAAGAACTCCTGGTATCCGCCAGCTTCGCTAACGAAGCAGATTTCCTGGCTGTCCGGCTTATCCGCTACGCTCAAATCGAGGGACCTAGCCAGTTCTCGAGCCTCATCCTTGCTGGCGAATTCTCCCATCGGGAAGTAGCTGCTGGCCAACTGCGCTTGGTCGAGCATATACAACACGTAGCTTTGATCCTTTCCCTCGCCTCGTGCCCTCAGCAGCCTGTATCGTCCCGACGCCCGATCGAAGCGAATACGAGCGTAATGACCGGTCACCAATCGGTCACAGCCCAGCTCCTTCATCTTCTGCATCAGGATCTCGAACTTGACATGCTTGTTACACTGCACGCACGGATTAGGCGTACGACCCTGCTCGTACTCGGAGATAAAGTTGTCGATAACGTTCTGCCGAAATTCTTCCTTGAAGTTCATCACGTAGTGAGGAATTTCAAGCTTCCGGGCGACTCGTCGCGCATCTTCCACTGCCCCCAACGAGCAGCATCCTGCATGGCGAGGATCGGTCTGGCTCTCCTGCCAAATCTGCATCGTCAGACCAATGACGTCACAGCCGCGCTTCTTCAGAAGTGCGGCCGCGACAGAGCTGTCGACTCCGCCAGACATAGCAACAAGATATGTGGGCTTACTGGCCAGTTTTGTCTCCAAGAATCAGCGACTTGTACGGCTCCGTGTTCAGCTTCTCTTCAAGCTTTGAAGGAGCCACTTGCTCGACGGGACCTCCCTTCGCCTGAATGAAAATCGTCGGAGTACTGCTGATCTTTATCTTATTCGCCATATTCAAGTCGTTTGTCACGCGCTTGATCGCGGGGTCTTCCGGATCGGCCATTCTCTCCTTGATTTTCTCCGCATTAAGCCCCACGGACTGAGCTATGGCGACAATCGCATCCACATTCTGCAGGTCGGCTGAAGACTTGGAGTAGACCTCGGCGATAAACTCCCAAAACTTTCCTTCTTCCGATGCAATCTCTGCGATCGTCGCCGCGGGCAACGCCATCTTGTGGTCGCTCTTCATAAAGAGCGGGAAGTGTCGAAACACCATTCGAACCTTGCCGTTGGAGTTGCGCACAAGGTCTTCCAGGACGGGATACGTTTGCTGGCAGGTCGGGCAAAGCATGTCCGCAAACTCAATCACTGTCACGGGGGCGTCCTTGTTGCCATAAATATGGCCCCCAGTCACCATGTCGATGTTTCCTTCGTTAATCCGGGTATCGAGTCCGCCCTCGAGCTTTTCGCCCCTGGCTTTTTGCTGCATGACTCCAACACCTAGGGCAACCGCCACCACAACGGTCATCACACCGGCGAGAATCAGGTCCGTCTTATTCGATCCCTTGTCGGGGCTGGGGTCACTTTGAAGCATGGCCGCATAGGTCAGCGTGGTCAGCATCATCGTCGCGGCGGAAGCAATACACCAAAGGCATGTGGCGTGAATCGTGTAGATCGCCGTGTAGGTGAGGTACCCGCTATAAAGGGTTCCAAGCGCCGAAGCAAGGAAGCCCACCCAGGTCAAAGTGCGATTGTTCTCCTGTCCTTTGAAGGCGCGGAAAAGTGCTAAGCCCGTGAGGAACAGGTATCCGGCTAAGCCCAAGTAAGAAACCGGAAATCCGCCTCCGGCGTGGCTACCGACCAGATAAGCGGAAGCGTGCGTTGTGACCAAGTCGCATCCCCGTTCAGGACCACATGGCAGCGACAACTTCAGAAAGCTGCTGGCGCTCAAAAAGCCAGCAATAAAGATGCCGATAAAGCCAAGTACGATGAGTACACGATTGAGTGCGACAGATGCCACCGGAAGATTCTACCGTCCTATGTGAGAGTGCCCGAGACGTTCAGATTCAATGTGAAACGGTACAATCTTGGTTCCCAAAACCGCATTTTATGTCCGCAGTTCTTCAGCCTTTGACGCTTGGCGAAAAGCCCCGTGCTCGCCGTGGCACGTACTTCGTGCAAACGTGGGGCTGCCAGATGAACGAAGAAGACAGCGAACAGATGGCTCTCTATCTGGAAGGCATTGGATTCGAGCCAACTTCCTCGATCACCGAAGCCCAGGTAATTCTCCTCAACACCTGCTCGGTTCGAAAGAAACCTGAAGACAAGGCTTTCTCGCTTCTTGGCGAGTTGGCTCCAATGAAGAAGTCTCGCCCTGACCTCGTCATTGGCGTTTGCGGCTGCATGGCCCAAATCCGCGCCGATGAGATACGGCGGAGAGCTCCTCATGTGGACTTTGTGGTGGGAACGGGCCAAGTATCGACCATCCCCGGGCTAGTTACGGAAGCGCTCGAAAGACGCCGCTTTCAAAAGCGTCTCGATCTGCCCGAACGTAAGGGCGCGGTCGTGGAAGCAATGCCCCAGCGGGAAGTTAGGCAGGTCGCCAAACTTAAAGCGTTTGTTCCGATTCAGTACGGCTGCGACAAATTCTGCACGTTCTGCATTGTGCCCACCACTCGAGGGCGAGAGCGTTCACGTCCTACCGCCGACATCTTAGAAGAAGTCACCCGCCTGGTTGACAACGGAACCCGGGAAGTCACGCTTCTTGGGCAGACCGTGAATTCGTACGGCAAGAACATGCCGGAGGGCAAAGTCCCGTTCGGCCAACTGCTTCGGCAATTGTGCGAGATCCAAGGCTTGCAACGCATTCGTTACACCTCTCCCTACCCACGCGATTTCAAAGCCGACGTGATCGAGGCAATTCG
>JAFAFM010000309.1 GCA_023423495.1 Armatimonadota bacterium | reverse complement strand
ACTTCCTTGGGTCTGGACCGGGTGACTTCAAGCGGACTGATCGCCGGAAGGACTTTCCATTAACGCCAGAGCCAAACCTGGTCGACGAAATTGGAGATGTTTACGGAATCGGCGTGGTACCGGAGCTGTTTGACGGTCGCGGCTTCCGAAAAGTAAAACGGACTCAGAGCAACTCCGAGCATGAGGTTGCCCTCTGGGAAGCGCTTGAATCCGATGCCCAGTTCATCTTCGCCAACTTTGAAGACTTCGACATGCTCTACGGTCACCGTAACGATCCATCAGGATTCGCCAAGTGCTTGGAGCGATTCGACAAAACGGCCGAACGGCTGATCTCCCAACTTCGGCAAGAAGACTTATTAATCTTCACCGCGGATCATGGCAACGACCCTACCGATGCCTCCACCGATCATTCGCGGGAATACGTGCCATTCGCTATTTGCGGTGAGCGTGTCAAGCCAGGGTCTGCAGGCGACGTGGAAGGCATGATGGCGATCGGGAAAACTGTTGCCGACCATCTCGGAGTGCCTTGGGATCGGGGGCAAAACCTTCTGAGCTGAAGTGTGGAAATTGGTCGGGGCGACAGGATTCGAACCTGCGACCTCTTCACCCCCAGCGAAGCGCGCTACCAAACTGCGCCACGCCCCGACCCTTTCATTCTACCAGAGCTTTAGACGAGCACTTCGCTTCTGCGTTCAGCCACGCGCCGCTCGCTATGATCCAAGATTTTCTTCCGGAATCGGAGCTGTTTTGGAGTCACCTCTAAGAGCTCATCTTCTCGCAGCCAGCTAAGCGCTTGTTCCAGGGAAAAGTCCTTATGAGGATCCAAAACCGTCGTGGTGTCGGAAGTGGAGGAGCGCATGTTTGTGGCGGCCTTCTCTTTGGTTGCGTTCACCACCATGTCCTCATCCCGGCTGCATGCTCCAACGATCATTCCGCCGTACACTTCAGTCCCCACGGGATAAAACAGGGCTCCTCGCTCCTGGATATCCTCATAAGCGTAGCGAGTCAGTTTCCCGGGATCCTTGACGATCAAGGATCCAACAGTTCGACTCACGACCTCACCCTTGTAAGCCTTGTAGCCATCGAACAAGGAGGAAATCAGGCCCAAACCGCGTGTGAGCGTGAGAAATAGCGAGCGGAAACCGATAAGCCCGCGGGTGGGGATCGAATAGTCCAAAGAAGTCGTCCCGTTATCGTTCTTGCGCATGTCGAGAAGCTCGCCCTTTCTGCGACTCATTTCTTCCATCACCGAACCAACGGCGTCCTCCGGACACTCGAGGGTCGCAATCTCGGACGGCTCCAGAACATCGTTGCCTTCCTTTTTGTAGATGACTTGCGGACGGGAGATTTGCATCTCGTATCCTTCTCGGCGCATGGTCTCGATGAGGATGGCAAGCTGAAGTTCCCCGCGCGCTTGGGTCTTCACGGTGTCCGCTGGAGCATCCGGGTCAATTTTGACGCTCACACTGACGGCTTCTTCTTTCTCGATTCGCTCCCGAATCTTATGGATGGTAAGGAACTTGCCGCCATCTTTGCCCGCCAACGGCGAATTGTTCGCGTAGAAGTTCATCGAGAGCGTGCTTGGCTCGACTTTGATGGCGCTTAACGGCTGAGAGGTATCGACGTGGGCGATCGTGTCCGAAATAAGCACGTTATCCAAGCCCGCCAACATCGCGATTTCGCCCGCAGCTACAGACTCGACTTCTTTGAGCTGAATGCCTTCGTATGTCCAAAGCTTGGTCACGTTGAACGCCGTCTTCTTCTCCGAGCCATCGCGAAGCATTTCCACGCGATCGCCAACCTTGACCGTTCCACGCAAGACCTTTCCGCCGAACATTCGGCCCAGGTATTCGCTGTAGTCCAGATTATTGACTTGCAGTTGGAACGCGCCCTCCGACTCCACCTTGGGGGGCGGTACGGCGTTGACGATCATTTCGAACAGCTCCCGCATGTCCTTCTCGCTGCCGTCGGGCGAAACCCGGGCATAGCCGGATGCTCCGCTTCCGTAGAGGTGCGGAAAGAACAAGTCGTCCTCGTTCGCGCCGAGGTCTATGAACAGATCGATCGCCTTGTCGTACGCATGCAGCGGACGGGCGTTCTCGCGATCGATTTTGTTGATGAAAACAATCGGCTTCAATCCGTTTTGGAAAGCCTTCTTCAGGACGAATCGCGTTTGGGGCATCGGCCCTTCGTTGGCGTCGATAACCAAGAGAACGCCGTCTACCATGCTGAGCACTCGCTCAACTTCACCACCGAAGTCAGCGTGGCCAGGAGTATCGACGATGTTGATTTTGTAGTCGCGGTAGTGGACACTCGCAACCTTGGAAAGGATCGTAATTCCCTTTTCACGTTCCAGGTCGTTGCTGTCCATGACTCTTTCAGCCATGTGTTGATTCTCGCGAAAGATGCCCGCCTGTTTAAAAATGGCATCAACCAACGTCGTTTTGCCGTGGTCGACGTGCGCAATTATCCCTATGTTGCGGATATGGGAGGGCATTTAAATAGTGTACCTTTCGCCCCTTTTTGAGTCTGTTACAAGGGCCTATAAGAGATCATGGATCTTTAGTGAACCGAATACGTAAACGGCGATGTACCCAATCAAACCAGCACGAATCGCCAGCTTCGCCAAGCCAGGTTTCAGCCACCCAAGCATCTCAATTCCAACCAAGGGAGCGACTGACAAAAAGGTCTTCGCGGCAACGAAGGCTCCCACGCTGTGTCCAAGGTATGGACTGAGAATGGGGTTGGCTTCTTTCGCTATACCGAGCTTAACGAGGACAATCGTCGAGCCCAAATCAAGCATACAAAGCAAGGCGAGCAGTACCGTTTCGGATAAGACCGGCCTTTCCAGCCATTTCGCAATCGTTCCTTTTTGAATGCTGCTTTCCATGCTCGATACCTTTGTTCTCAGACGAATCGTTGGATCAGCCTGACGAACCTCTAGGCCTCCAACAACACGCGCTCCGCCAAAATCAGGGCGACAAAGTCATCGACCGGTTCCGGAGGCACCTGCATCGTACTTGGGAGAAGTTTCCTCCACCCTCGTCGTTTGTTGTGAACCCAATATCTCTCTCTTGCTTGCCACGTGGTGTCCTTTTCGTCCACCACCAGCAAGCCCATGCTCGGATACTTCTCCCGGACCCGGTGCACGATCTTTTGACTTTTTGTGCCGCTGCCGATGATCACCAGCGAATAGCCACCAACATCATGCGCCTCATCGAGAAATTTTTCAAGCTCGTCCACCGGAGCAATCGCCCGCCAGAGCAAATTGAGCTTTTGATCCGCGCTTCGCTTTACCAAAACCATGCCGCATTTGGAGGTTCCGGGGTCTATCGCGAGTACCGTTTTTTCGGTCATGTCAGAGCCTCACTCTGAACGTGAGCTTAAGCTGATCACCGGCGTTGATTTCGGACTTCGCCAACGCCTGCAGGCGAACGGATTGGTTGTAGGACTTGATCTCGCTGATCAGGTCAAGTAGTTCCGCTTCCTCGATGGTGCCCAATTGGCCGGACCTACCCGACGGCGGAATCATCCCGTCCTTGAGAGCTTGCGCTCGGACATTGGTGCTTACGAAGTCCTGAATCTGATTCAGGATCTCGACTTCCGTCTTCCGACCGTCCACCCGCCTCTCGATGATTAGCTGGTTCGCATCGTAGACCTTGCGGTTTCGGTACGCGACAAACTCTAGCAGCACGTATTCGCCTTCAAAGGCGTTGAAGAATGACCGGGCAATGAAGACCAGCTCATTCCGCTGAGCTGTGATAGCTCGGATAATGCTTTCTTCTTGTTCCGCCTCACTGACAATCCGGCCGTTTAGCTGCCGCGGGCTAAGGCCGGCGGATGGCAAATTGGGAGTCGAACGGGCCTTCTTCTCAATTGCTTCCAGCCGAGACCGTTGAAGTAGGTCGTAGAAGGCATTTCGGGCAGCAACCGGTGATAGTGAAGGAGGAAGCTGCACTCGTGCCACCTCTTGCGATGCCTCAAAAATCATGGGACGCGTCCGGCTGGACATGAAGCTGCTTTGGAACACGCGGGAAAGACCTTCAGCCTCCTGTCTGAGATCTTCGATCTTGGCGTTGTACTCTCGGATTGAGTCCTGGTACGCCTGAACCGACTCCTTATAGGAGGAAATCTGGCCCTCGAACTCAACCTTTTGCGCTTGCAAATTGCCCAGATCGGATTGCAGGGAATTGAGCTTCTTTTCCAGGTCGCTATTCTGGCGGTCGAGTTCAATCGCCCGGCTATTAATCTCACGAAACTGCTGGTTGGCGGTGTTAAAAGTTCCTTGGAGTTTGGCGAGTTCGCCCTTTCCGGCGCGCAGAAGCGCCTGCGTCTGATTGATTTCCTTCTCTTTGTTGGATATCTCTCGGTTTGTCTCATCCAACTTGCCCTGCAATGTCGCCGACCTCGACCTTGCAACCTTGACGAGCGACTCGGAGGCTTTCACCTTCTGACGGGCATCCGCAACCTGGTCTTCATAGGTCGACAATTGGCTCGCCAACTTATCATTCCGGGCACTCAAGCCCTTGTTCCGAGATTGAAGCTCCGATTCTTTCCGCTCCAATTCGTCGACTTCTTTGGCCCGATCGTCCGCGATGGATTGATATCGGCGGGCGTTCTCAATTGCGCCGCGCCCCTCACGTATCCACTCTCGGACCTCGCTGCTCAGCAAGTAAATCGCTCCGATTGTAAGAATCGGGATAAGCACACCCGCTCCGACGGTGATCAAAGTGGCTGTGTAACGGGGTCGCAGACCGAGAAAGGACAGTCGCTTTTTACCGATCTTGCGGCCCATACCGTCAGCGACAAATGCCACCAAACCGCCGATGACGATCATCGCGGCTAAAAACAGATACGGGATGAAATCCGTGGTTTGGTTAGGCATTCCTTCGCCAGATAATTACGACCGATGCAATAAAGCCTATCGCAATGGGTGTGAAACTTGCTACGTAAGCGGGAATTGCCCCATTGAGGGCCCAAACATTCATAAAGTTAGCGATCGTGAAGTAGCCGAAGATAATTGCAACCGCCAGCGCAAATCCAGTTGCCGTGCCGGACCGATGGTTTCGAATACCAAGCGCGGCTCCTAGCGTCCCAAAGATAATAGCCGCCAAGGGCAGCGCGATCTTATTCCAGTATCCGTACTGATAGTTGCGCAATTCCTTTGGTGACAACGTCTGTGCTCCGGGGGTTTGGATCGCCTTCTCGTTCTTTTCGATCACCTGTCCCAGCTCCCGCATGCTTAACGTCTCAAAGGATTTGAGGTTTTTGCTGAGTAGGTCTCCCACGGAAAAGGACGCGCTGGGAATATCGGGCGGCCATGCGCCTTCCTTAAGTTGAATTACTTCTGAACCGTCGGCGCGGGTCATCAAGGCGTTTTTGCGAATCCGCCAGCCACTGCCACCTTGCTCACGAAAAGCCTTGGCGTCAAATTCGAGCTCATCAGCATAAAGA
>JAFAFM010000293.1 GCA_023423495.1 Armatimonadota bacterium | reverse complement strand
CCGTTGCATAACGTTCTTCTTGTCTCGGCAGCGGCGATTGCACTCTATTTCGCGATTTGCTACATCCTGGCAAGAAAGTATGTCCGCCCGGCCACCAAGAACGACGGCCCGATTCCGGAGGGCTTTCGAGCCCACTCGTCGATGTGGGTTTCGGAACCTCTAACCGAGCCAGTTTTTGTCCTCGTCCACGGTTATGGCGGGTCTCAGTCGGGGTGGATTCCTGTCGCCGAAGAGTTACGCCAAAGAGGCTTCGGCGTCGTAATCCCGGCCATGCCAGGACATGGAGATCGCACGCAGGAAACCAGCGGATTCTCTGTGAAGGAATCCCACATTGTCCACGACGTCGTCGAATGGATCCACGATCAAGTTGGCGGTGACCCGAAGGTTGTCCTGGTCGGGATATCGATGGGAGGTGCGGCGTGTTGGCTGGCGACCGAGAGAAATCCTAAGATCGAAGCTGTAGTTTCCGAAGGGTCTTTTGCACGGTTGGGCGAGGCCACCAAGCGTTGGATGAACCGACGAGCGCCGGGAGCTTACATTGCACTCTATCCGGTCACGATGCTGGCCAAGCGAATGACCGGAATCGACCCCAAAGCAGTGAATCCGGTGGAGTCCGCCGCCAAGTGGGGAGGCAAATCCTTGATCATCCACGGTGAACGGGACGCGTTGTTCTCCGTCGAAGATGCTCGTGCCCTGGCCGAGGCTGGCGGAGGCGACCTTTGGATTGTAGAAGGCGCAGGCCACGCTCACTGCTCCGATGCCAATTTGCAGGAGTACGTGGACCGGATCGTATCATTGGTCCAATAAGCTGCGGTCCCGGGACCGGACCCTTACGTAGAGCTATAATCTTGCCCTTATGAAACGCACCTCCAAGTAGGCGTGGCTGCCGCACGGCCCGCCAAACCAGCCCTTTCGTCCTCGCGCGCCGTTAACTTTTGGAGACTCACTTTGCGTTTAAAGCTTCCCAGCATTCTTGAATATCGGTCCTTTCGCGACCTTTGGCTCGGCCAATCGATCTCGCAGTTAGGGGATGCCTTCTACTTCGTCACGTTTATGTTCATGGCGGAGCGGATAACGGGCAAGCTCTGGATGGTTGGTGTTGTGGGCGCTCTGGAAGCGTTGCCTTACCTTTTCTTCAGCCCATACGCAGGCATCATTGCCGACCGCATCGATCGCCGCAAGATCATGTGGGTTAGCGACGTGGTCTGCGGCTTCGCTTTGCTGATCTTCGGATCTGTCTTGGCGTTCAACGCTGCCCCACCCGCATGGCTTCTAGGAACGGTTGCATTTCTGTTGAGCACCATTCGGTGCTTCTTCCTGCCGGCCAAAAGCGCAGCGATTCCCAACCTCATTCCGCAGGACAAGGTGATGGAAGCCAATGCCTTTAGCATGACCACTCAGAGTCTGATGCCGCTGATCGGTTTGGCGTTTTCGGCCTCCCTGATGGCGCCGCTTTACGCGATTTCTCCGAGGTGGTTTTTCTTTGCCTGCGTGGTCATAAACGGATTCTCCTTCTTCTTGTCGGCCCTGTATATCGGTCGGCTGCCTGAGATCAAGCCAGATCGAAAGGAAACCGAGCAGCCAAGCATTCGCAAGGACTTTAAGTTGGGTCTGGCTTACCTTTCCAGCAGAAAGGACCTTGCTGTGTGGCTGACGATGCTTACGGTGTTTCGGCTATTTGTCTCACCGTTCTTTGTGGTGCACGTCGCGGCAAACAAGACCTGGTTCGGGGGCAAGCCTTCGACCCTTGCCTGGTTTGAGTTCGCATTTTTTGCCGGAATGATCGTCATGAGTCCAGTTATGGGCAAGCTGAAAATCCATCGGCCCACAATCGCATTCTCTTTCGGATTGGCTGCCGTCGGAGCATTCGTGGCGGCGATGGCAATCAGTCCGTATTTCTGGCCCTATGTGATCTGGAACGTGCTTTGCGGGTTGGCGATTCCTTATGCCGACATACCAATGAACACGTTTATCCAGTTGAGTGTGCCAGACGAATTTCGCGGAAGAGTGAACTCCGTGATTTCCATGATCGGCATGGGAATCATGCCGGTTGGGATGTTGCTGGCCGGCTCGATGATCGCGGCCATCGGTCTGCAGGTCGCATTCATCATCATGGGCGCGGGAATGTTCATCACGTCGCTGTTTGGACTCTTCAACAAAGCCTACCGGTCAGCAGTCATGCCCGAAACATCGACGGAGGTCGACACCGGTGTTGGCATGGCGGAAGCCTGCTAGCCCGTACTTTAAAAGGAAAAAACCCCAGGATAATCCTGGGGTTTGTACCTACTGACAGACAGGTTCGATTTCTGTGTATCTTCGCGGTTGCCTCCGCCCGATTCCTCGCCTCCGTTCTTCGATATCTTTTTCAATATCTCGCGGACCGGCGCAGTCGAACCAGGCTTGCTCTGCTTGGTATGGACTTTCGTTTCCGAAACTCCTACCCGGCTCGGAGCCTTCGGACAGCCCCAATCTAACGTCCACCACGACTACCACCCTGTCTACCTTGGTTTCCTCCGCGATTTCCGCCTTGATTTCCGCTCTGATCTCCTGAGCTGCGATTACTGCTGCCCTGATTGCCACCCCGATTTCCGCCACCGGACGCTTCGCCACCTTTCCGTCCGATCTCGGCCATGTGTTCCCGGTCCTTACTCACCGCTTCGCCACCCTTCTGTCCGATTTCGGACATATGGTCGCGATCTCTGCTAACTGACTCTCCTCCTTTTCGCGCAATCTCCTTTTGAGTTTTTTCATCCATGGCGGCAAACCCGCGTTCGCTGGACTGACCTCGGTTGTTTCCGGAGTTCTGATTCCCGCCGCGACCACCACCGCTTTTCTTGTTGTTTGGCATGATTACACTCCCTTTTAACGACTTTGCCCTCCAGAGGGCTTACCGTTATATTGAAAGCCAACGGGCATTAGCCACGCGTTAAAGGCTCGATGCCAAACGTTCAAAAAAGATAAGCAAGCGGGCGGCGTTTCTAACCTTGAGCCGTTTCGGGCAGATCTTTCTCTCGCAGGCGGACGGCAGTATCCCAAGCTTTGGCAATATCGGCGACGAGCAGCGAATATCCACCGTCATCTTTGTTTACATTTTGTTGACGCAGGATATAAGAAGGGTGAAGGGTCGCGATCGCTGTCTTGGCATACTCGCAAGGGAAATACTTCCCGCGTTCGAGAGTGATCTTAAAATTGGGTTTGATGAGGTTCCGAGCGCTTGGCGCACCTACACATAAGATGACCTTCGGCTTTATAAATGCCAGTTGCGGCAACAGCCATTGACGACAAGCCGTTGTCTCATCCGAGGTTGGAGGTCTGTTTACTGCCCGACCTGACGCCCAGTCCGCGGCACGGCACTTGACGGTATTGCAAATGTAAACGTCATTCCTTGAAAGGTTGTTGTCCGCCAGGGCCCGGTCCAGCAATTGACCAGCGCGGCCAACGAATGGACGACCGGTCCTGTCTTCCTGATCTCCTGGCCCTTCTCCTACCAGAACAAGCGGAGAAAGCGGATTCCCTTCCCCGAAAACGACATTCGTCCGGCGCGAAGCTAGGGGACAGCTCTGGCAGTTCAGAGCGACCAGCCGCAGTTCCTCAAGCGTCTTCATCGGCGATTTGCTTGAGTCGGTCGTAGCTTTCTGTTAACGTCTGGGGCAAGACCCGGACCTCGCCCACCGTGGTCATAAAATTGGTGTCACCGCTCCAGCGCGGCACGATATGCCAGTGAATGTGCTTCGGAATTCCGGCCCCTGCTGCGCGTCCGAGGTTAATCCCAACGTTAAATCCATCGGGTTTATAGGCCCTCTTAACCCACCTGATGCCGGCCGCGACCAACTGATTGATCTCTAGCAGTTCGGCGTCGTTCAGATCCTCCATGTCGCACGTTTGCCGGTAAGGTGCGACAAGCAGGTGCCCATTGGTATACGGGTACGCGTTGAGCATTACAAATGCCGTCTGACCACGAAGCAGAATGAGGTTCTTCCGATCCTCGTTTTGGGCGGGGAGGTCGACGAAAATATTGATCGCGTCGGTACCGGTCGACGGCTGCTCGATGTAGGTGATCCGCCAAGGCGCCCAAAGCCGTTCCGACATGATCTGATTATGCGCAACGGCCCGAGAGCTTAAACGCTCTTCGCCAAAATGATCGCTTCCGCGACCTCTTTCATCGATTTGCGCAAGTTCATGGACTGGAGTTGGATGCGGCGGTAAGCGTCTGACTCATTGAGGCCATGCTCATCCATCAGGATGCCCTTGGCGCGGTCGATGAGCTTCCGAGTTTCCAGCTTCTCCTCAAGGGAGGACACTTCCTTGTTGAGCTGCAAGTTTTGCTCATAGCGGCTCCGTGCAACTTCGATGGCCGGAGGCAGATCGCTCGGCTTGAACGGCTTGACCAAATAAGCAAAGACGCCCGCATCTTTAGCCCGGTCCACAAGCTCACGGTCTGAGTAAGCCGTCAGGAGAATCGTCGGAGCAATGTTCTCTTCCGTGATGATGCTCACCGCTTCGATTCCATCCATTACTGGCATCTTGACGTCCAGGATGCACACGTCGGGATTGGATTCGCGGGCGCTGGTTACAGCCTGTTGGCCGTCGCCGGCCTCGGCTACCACCTCGTAATCGAGGTTCTCCAGCATTTGCTTGAGGTCGAGCCGGATAATGGGATCGTCGTCCGCGATTAAAACTTTGAGCTTCGCCATGGTTTTGCTACTCCAGCGGGCACGGCGTCGACACCCGGGATGATAGGGCCAGAATACCTGCGCCGACAAGTTGACCCAGGACTGGATAAACTGCGCACCATGACCGAAGCCGCTCAGCGTCTCCTCTCGCACGTCTTCGACTATGCCGGGCTGTTTCCGCCAGCGAGCCTTTCAATGGAGGACGCGGTCGCGGATTACCTCAAGTACAGATCGGGAGAGGAAGCCTGGATTATGGATCGGTTCGTCTGTACGGCAACAATGCTTGACGAATTCCAAACCATCTTGCGGGCCCAGAACGGCACACCACCCGTCTCCATTTCGGTTGTCGGAAGCAGCGGGCCAGAATGGGAAGAGAATCTGGTGCATGATGCGGAGGCGATGACCCGGTTTATCGAGCGGTCCGGCGACGCCGCCGACATCGAAGCTTATGAAATTCGTGTGCCGAGCGGGCCGAAGTTCACCGAGAAGCTACAAGATCTCAGAGCGTTCAACCAGGTGGATGTCTACTGTGAATTGGGGCTCGATGAAGACCTCGCGGAGCATGTGGGAGCCATTGCCGAAACAGAGTGGCTGCGCGCAAAGGCTCGCACCGGCGGTCTTGAAGCTTCGCAGTTTCCCAGTTCCGAAGCGGTCGCACTCTTCCTTCAAAACTGCTTGCAAACCGAAACCCCGTTCAAACTGACCGCCGGTCTTCATCATCCCATTCGGACTTACCGCGAGGAAGTGACGGGCAAGATGCACGGCTTTCTGAACCTGTTAGTGGCGAGCGCCCTTAGCTTGGAACATGGTCTTTCCACGAGGGAGCTGGTTGGCATCATCGACGAGGAACGCTCAAGCGCTTTTAGGTTCGAAGCGGCGCGAATCAACTATGGCCCGCACGAAGTCGGCCTTGATACTATTGAGGAAATGCGGGAGCTATTCATCGGAATCGGATCCTGCAGCGTCGAAGAACCTATTGCCGATCTACAGGCATTAAAATTATGAATCTGGACAAAACGCATAATCCCGAAGCTAAAAGCTGGGTTGAAGTCGCTGAGGGCAGCGATTTTCCCATCCAAAACCTTCCCTTCTGCTCGTATGCCTGCGACGAGTGGGCTCCTCACGGTTCGATTGCCGTGCGAATTGGAGACATTCTGGTCGACCTCTACGAGCTTTGTCACGCCGGGTTGCTTGAGGGTGCCGACGACAGTTTTGCGTGCGATTTCCAAGAGGTGCTTGAAGCAGGTGGACGCAAGAGCCTGAACTTTATGCGGAGTCAACTGTTTGGTCTGCTTTCCGCCGACAATCCCAAACTTCGCGACGATGCAAATGTGCGAAAGCGTGCCCTTCGGCAAGTGGCTCAAGTCGAAGTCCTTCTTCCGGTGACAATCAACGCCTTCGTTGACTTCTATTCGGGGATCAACCACGCGAGTAACGTTGGCCGGATGTTTCGCCCGGATCAGCCGCCATTGTTGCCCAATTACCGTCACGTGCCGATTGGCTACAACGGACGCGCATCGAGCGTGATCGTTAGCGGAGACCCAATCAGACGCCCAAGCGGGCAGACCAAGGCGCCCGATAGCGACCTTCCCACCTACGGTCCAACTAAGGAACTGGACTTTGAGCTGGAAATGGGATTCATCACCGGACGCCGGAGCGAGATGGGGCAGCCAATTCCGATCAGTGAATGCGAGGATCACATCTTTGGTCTGGTTCTGGTGAATGACTGGTCTGCACGCGATGTCCAAAGGTGGGAGTATCAACCGCTCGGTCCGTTCCTTGCCAAGAGCTTCGCAACTTCGATCTCGCCTTACGTCGTTACATTAGATGCCTTGGAGCCATGGCGAATCGAGGGGCAAGCCCAGGAACCTGCGCCCCTTGCCCACCTGATGAATCCCGGTAAGAATCACTTCGACATCCAACTCGAAGTGTCCATTCAGAGTGAGCGGATGACGAAGCCCCAAGTCGTTTGCCGTTCCAATACCAAATATCTGTATTGGTCATTTGCCCAGCTGTTAGCCCACCAGACT
>JAFAFM010000257.1 GCA_023423495.1 Armatimonadota bacterium | reverse complement strand
GTATTACTCGGCCAAGCGGGCCGACAGAGACGCAGGATTTAGCTTCGACCTGGATCTGTCGTATTCCCGGAACTTCAGCCCGAACAGGAACGACGACCGGAACCTCAGCCTGCTCGTCACTTATCCGCTCTTCGATGGTGGACGTTTGCGAGAGCAGGCACGAGAACAAAAGCTGAACCACCAGGCCGCACAAGCGACGTTAGCCCAGTCAGAACTCATTGCCCGGGCGGAAATCGAGTCCGCGTACTTGGAAAATGCCCAGAACATTGAAAGACTAAATGCGTCCAGACAGGCACTGGAGGCAGCCAGGGTCAACTACAATGCCGCGATCGCTGCCCAGCGTGAAGGGGCAAACGACGTGATTGAAGTCTTAACCGCCCAGGTTAGCCTCGTGACGGCTGAGTCAAATTATATTGAGGCGACGTATGACTATTACATCTCCGAAGCGAATTTGCGACTTGTAAGCGGTCGCGTGATTCCAGGTGAGACAGAAGCAGTAAATGACTAAGGTTTATTGGATTATCGCGGCCATTCTCGCGGGTGTCGGCGTTTACTTTTGGGTTGCCAAAAATCGGGCAAGCACAGAAGGAGACATTGAATATCGTTATACGAAGATCGAACGGGGGGAGCTCGTTCGTTCCATTTCTGCCACTGGCGCTTTGGTTGCCAACACGCAAGTCGACATCAAGTCAAAAGCGGGTGGAAAGGTTGTCCGTTTGGCGGTGGATGAGGGCTCCATCGTCAAGAAGGGAGATTTGATTGCCGAGATCGACCCCTCGGATACTCGGGCGACTTATGATCAGGCAGCAGCAGATCTCACCTCCGCACAGGCTCGTGCCGCCCAAGCCGACGCAAATTACAGACTGCAACTTGCCAACAGCCGGACTTCGGTGGCCGATGCCCAAGCGGCCTTAGAAACTGCGCGCGTGCGGTTAGAGCGTGCGAAGCTTGAATTGCAGAGAACGCCAACCCTCGCAAATGCCACTGTACGCACAGCCCAAGCGGCTTACGACGAAGCCCTTGAAGGCAAGAAGCGACTCGAACAAGTGACGATTCCCCAACGGCGGCGAGACGTGCAGGGAACGCTGCAGAGAACTAGGGCTGATTTCGAAGTCGCCGAAGCGGAGTTCAACCGTCAGACGCGGCTCCTTGAGCAGGGCTTCACCACGCAAGTGAGTGTGGATCAATCAAGAAGTGCACTAGAAGGCGCTCGCGCCTCATACCAACTTGCTCAAACGTCCGCCAGTACGCTCGAAAGAGATTTGTCGGCAGAACTGATCACTGCCAACTCCGCGATTGCTCGTACCAAAGCAGGATTGGATCAAGCACGGGCCAATCTTTCGGACACGGCCATCCAGGGGAAAACTGTCGCCGAAGCGCAAAAGGCCGTCCGAACGGCAGAAATCAGCCTCCAGCAAGCTCGTGACTCCCAGATAAACAATCGGATTCGCAATGAGGAACTGCGGGCTGCGAAAGCTTCAACCGTCCGAAGTCGAGTGTCCGTCGATAACGCGAAGGTTCAACTCGATAGCACGACCGTTGTGGCGCCCAGGGATGGAGTGGTCACCACGAAGTACTTGGAAGAAGGAACCATCATCCCGCCTGGAACGAGCACTTTCTCTGAGGGCACGAGCATCGTTCAATTGAGCGACGTGACCACCATGTTTGTTGAGTGTCAGGTGGTGGAAGCCGATGTCTCCCAGGTGAAGGTTGGGCAGAGGGTCCGAATCGTAACAGAAGCGTACAAAGGGGCGGAGATCGACGGTATCGTCGACCGAGTCAATCCTGCGGCATTGACCGAAAACAACATTACCGCTGTCAAAGTCCGGGTAAAGATTCTCCCTGGAGCCAAGGTTCAACTGTTGCCCGGAATGACCGCTACTTGCGAATTCTTGACGCTCCAGAAACCAAACGTGCTTATTGTTCCAAGCCAAGCGATCATTCGTGACCAGGGCAAGACGTTTGTTGAAGTCCGTGGAACGGATCCGACCAAGCCACGCAGGGTCGAGGTCAAGGTTGGCGAAGTCGGCAATGCTGGGACCGAAGTTATCAGCGGGCTGAACGAGGGCGACGAAATTGTAACAGCGAAGATCGATTTGGCAGCGCTGCGTGAAACACAACGACGTATGCAGGAAGCTCAGGAAGGTGGAGGTGGTTTGGCCGGTGGACAGGGTCCACGGCAAAATCAGACTCGGCCTGGACAGCCGCGGGCTGGCGCAAGCCTGCAAATTGGCACCGGCAGAGGAAACTAATGACATTCTCCGATTCTTTTCAATCTGCTATTAGGGCGATAGGAGCGAACAAGCTTCGGTCCGCCCTCACGATGCTGGGCGTCATCATCGGCGTCGGCTCGGTGATTGCGATGATTGGAATCGGTGAAGGCACCAAGAAGCAGTCCCTGGACAACATCTCGAAGATGGGTTCAAACATGCTCACCGTGATGCCGAACTGGCGTCGTGGTGGACAGAGCATGGGAGCGGGCGCACCACCTTCCCTTCAGGAAGAAGACGTGCAAGACCTCGTGGCCCAAGTGCCCCTCATTAAAAACATTACAGGCGTAGTCAGCGGTAACCGGCCAATCATTTATGGTGGCAAGAGCACCCAGACGAGCGTTACGGGTGGAAAGCCGGAAATTGCCATCATCCGCAATGCCACCAAAATGTATCAGGGTGGGTGGTACACCTACGAGGACAACGAACTGCAGCGCCAGAAGGTTGTGTTGGGATACCAAGTCTATGACGACCTGTTCCAAGGCGAGAACGCGATCGGAGCGACGGTCCGCATCGGCTCCCAAAACTTCGAAGTAGTTGGAGTGATCGAGTACAAAGGCGGGTCCGGATGGAGAAATCCGGACGATCAGGTCTATATCCCACTGGAGACAGCCAAGCGGAAGCTTTTAGGCAAGGATAAGCTGGACCAGATCAACATAGAAGCT
Organism: Armatimonadota bacterium; assembly: GCA_023423495.1. GTDB lineage: Bacteria > Armatimonadota > Fimbriimonadia > Fimbriimonadales > Fimbriimonadaceae > 55-13. The sequence goes on along the minus strand of JAFAFM010000257.1, from coordinate 4,036 downwards.
TCCAACACAGACCTGATGACGATCACCCAGATCCAGGTGGAAGAGGTCCTCAATCGTAAGCGGAAGAATGCCGCCGGTGAATCACTTTTCCGAGTTTTCAACCAGGGCGAGATGATCGAGCAGATGCAGGAGCAGACGGCGTTGCTGGGAACCCTGCTCGCGGGAATTGCCTCAGTCTCCTTGCTCGTCGGAGGCATCGGGATCATGAACATCATGCTGGTTTCCGTGACCGAGCGGACGCGTGAGATCGGACTGCGAAAGGCGATCGGCGCGAAGCGTGAAGGAATCCTCACCCAGTTCTTGCTGGAAAGTGTGGTGATGTGCCTGATCGGCGGGGCGCTCGGCATCCTCTTCGGGTCCCTCGGTGTTTACGGAGTAGCCAAACTCTTTAAGGTGCCGCCCATCATTAATCCGACTTCCATAACGACCGCATTTCTATTCTCGGCGGCTGTAGGCGTGTTCTTCGGTCTTTATCCAGCTATGCGTGCCAGCCGACTGGAACCCATTCAAGCGCTTCGGTTTGAGTAATGCGTCAAGGCTCCGAGGCAGAAGACAGCGCCGCAGAATATTTGATGGGACTGGGCTTTACCCTCGTCACGCGTCGACATAAGGCTCGGGGCGGAGAGCTGGACATCGTGGCCTTGGATGGCGAAGACCTGGTCTTCGTGGAAGTCAGATCTCGGCGTGCCGGAATGCCAGAAGCATCCATCTCACAAGTAAAAGTATCCAGGTTATTCGCGGCTGCGCAGGACTACCTTCGCCAAGCCAACCAGGTCGGCAGGCCCTTTCGGTTTGACATCATCACCTTTTCCGCCGAGGGTCTCCGGCATCACCGTGGGGCGTTTGCTGACTACGCCGACCTTGATGCCTAAGCCGGTTCCTTTCTCTGCGCCACAATCGAAGGACGCTCATGTTTACCGGGATCATCCAAACCGTCGGCAAGGTCAACGCCTTTAACGGCTCGCGACTCCAAGTGGATGCTGAGTGGGACGACATCTCGGATCCGATTCAAGCCGGAGAGAGCATTGCCGTCAATGGGTGCTGTCTGACGGCCATAGCTGACAACACCTTGCACTTCGACCTGAGTGGCGAAACCATTTTACGAACCAGTTTTAGCGGTATTGCCGTTGGACACAAGGTTAACCTGGAACGGGCGATCAGGCCGATGGATCGGTTTGGCGGACACATTGTGCAAGGCCATGTGGACACGGTGGGTGAAGTAGTCGCGGTTCTCCAAGATGGGGACTTCACGGTGTTTCGCTTCCGAGCACCGGTCGAGACTGACCGCTATATGATCGACAAGGGCTCGATCGCCGTCGACGGTATCAGCTTGACGATCGTGCATCCTGTCGAAGGGGAGTTCGACGTTTGGGTGGTCCCCCATACCTTGGTTCACACCAATCTTTCGTCCCGCAAGCCCGGAGACTTGGTGAACGTGGAGTTTGACGTGCTTGCCAAGCACGTCGAGAAGCTAATTGACCGAAGTTCTAGAGTCTAGACAAACTATATTTGCCCTGCACGGTCGCTCCACCACGGGTGACCGTGAATGCCCCGGCGGCCTTTAGCAATTTGCCATCCGCAAGGTCCACGGAGAACACGATAGGACCATTGTTCACTACCGGCTGTTTGGGAAGATAGTTGCCATGAATGACCGCCAAGCGCGTACCTTTCTCGGCCCGGACAGCTCTCAGGGAGTACTCGATCTTAATCTGCATTCCGTTGGTTTCAACAACGGCGCCCCACTTGTCACCGACCCTGACCGCCTTGCGCGAGAATGTGACGTTTGGAGTTCCGTTTGATCCCACCTTGATCCCGTTGACCTCCATCGACTTTGTTTGGCCGGTGGAATCGGTGGTCAAGTCGAACTTGAGACCATCCATGTCCTTGAAGTTTGCGTCGCTCCCGCTAAAGACACCATTTGCATAGGTCGATGTCACGTCGAAGGTTTGGCGCCACTTCCAGTTATCACCCTGGCGGCTTACGAGCTTCTCACTGATAGTCGCCTTGAAGCCCATCTTGCCGCTTGCTCCAACGGCATTCATATCCGTGCTCAGGGCATATTTGTAAGCCGCGCCGACTTTGGAGCGCACGGCGATGAGGATGGGCTTATTTGTCTGGACAAAGCCGGACGTTAAAGCGAGAGCAGTTAGGACGGCTGTCATGCGCGCGGGCGAGTAGTGAGACGCTCGATCCGCTTCTCGTACGCAGTGCCCTCGATGATGCGGTTGACGTAGATCGATGGCGTGTGGATTTCATTTGCATCCAACTCCCCAACTTCTACTAACTCTTCGACCTCAGCTACACATGTTTCACCGGCCGCAGCCATCATTGGGTTGAAGTTTCGAGCGGTTTTGCGGAAGACCAAGTTGCCGGATTTATCGCCCTTCCAAGCCTTCACGATGCTCAGGTCCGCGTGAAGTGCAGTTTCCATCACGTACTGGTGTCCATCGAACTCTCTAGTCTCTTTGCCCTCGGCGACCATGGTTCCGTATCCCGTCTTGGTGTAGAAGGCGGGAATTCCTGCGCCACCAGCCCGAATGCGTTCGGCCAAAGTGCCTTGAGGGTTGAACTCGACTTCTAACTCGCCGCTTAAATACTGCCGCTCGAATTCGTCGTTCTCCCCGACGTAACTGCTCACCATCTTGCGAATCTGCTTGGTTTGCAGCAGGATGCCAAGCCCGAAGTCATCGACGCCGCAGTTGTTGCTGATGACAGTGATGTCTTTCACCCCGGAGTCTCGCAAAGCTAAGATCAGATGTTCGGGAATGCCGCAGAGCCCAAATCCTCCGGACATGATCGTCATTCCGTCGAAGAGCAATCCCTCTAAGGCAGCCTGAGCAGATGGAAATACTTTGTTCATCGAGTCACCGTTGCTTCACCTCCGATTGTACATAAAGGACAGGGGTGAAGGTTAAACTGAGGCCATGAAGACCATCCTAGTCGCGGGAGGAGCGGGCGAAGTTGGCGAGGGCATTGTCCGCCAACTGCTTGCCAAGGGGCACCGCGTGATTGTCCAATCTCGCTCATCGGCGAAGTTGGCAGAGCTGGCGACCCTGCTCGGTAACCCAGAAAACATGGTCCCACTCGTCGGCGAGATCGGGGATGAGGAAGAAGTAGCCAAACTCCGGACGGATGTTCGAACCGCCGGTTATGAACTGGATGGTGTCGTGGCGACGATTGGCTCTTGGTGGTCGGGGCCCAAACTCGTCGACCTGGACCTGAACACTTACCTTCGAGTGATGCACGACCGCCTTACTACGCATTTTCTGGTCGCGCGCACTTTCCTTCACGAGATCCAAAATCGGGACTCCAGCTACACGTTCATTCACGGCGCTTCCGGCTTCGTTCCCATTGCCAAGTCAGGCCCGGTTTCCATTGCTGGGGCGGCGCAAGTGATGATGAAGGACGTCTTCGCCAAGGAGTTGGAGGACAAACCAGTTCGCATCAATCTGCTGAGCATGATGAGTTCGATCGCCACCCGGTCTCATCCCAGCGATAACCCCGAGTCTATCACGGCCGACGACGTCGGGAAGTATGTTGCCTACCTTGTCGACTCAGACGCGCGCGGCGAGACCATCAAGTTCAAGCATCGCAGCGAAATACCCGCTTAGGTTCCCTTTCGCTTGTAGTCCAACTGCCATGCGAGCGTCCAAGTCTTGCCGCCATCTTTGGTTGCTTCCCATCGCCAAGTGAAGCCTTTGGGCGTGACTTTCGTGAAGACCATCCGGCTCGCGGCAAGGGGATTCTTTGGGTTGGGAATCGTTTGGAGAGCCAGGTCGTTACCTACTTTCTTGCTTACAAGGGCGATATATGCGCCATTGTTGTCCACCCAAGTTTGACGCCAGACTTTGTTGTTCGCGTCATAAACCGACCAGCTCTGGCCGACAAAAGTGCCCATCTTGAAGTTCTCGTGGACCACTTTGCCGTCATAGATTTTCTTGATGGTGTTGGTGCCGGGAGGATTCTTGGCGTTTGGCGTGGTGTCCGTCACGATCCAGTCTCCGATCCAAAAGTCGAGGTCTTTCCCTGGGGCATG
>JAFAFM010000200.1 GCA_023423495.1 Armatimonadota bacterium | reverse complement strand
GTTCAAGAGCCTGCGAGCGACCGAAGCCCCATCCGTCGTTCCGGAACAGTTTGATCTGCGGGAGCACTTTGGCAACGCCTGGTCGGTTTTTCGGGGCGATACCCGCTACGACATTGAATTGCTGTTTGAACCGGAGGCGGCGCAAGTGGTGACCGAGACGATCTGGCACCACACGCAGCAGGTTAAGCGGGTGAAGGGAGGCCGGATCACGTTGCGATTTCAGGTGGACGGCCTGGATGAAATCCTGAACTGGATTCTGTCGTGGTCCGGAAAAGTCACCGTGGTGAAGCCGGACATACTCCGGGAAAAGCTGGTTCAAAAATTGAACACGGCGATCCACCTTAATTCACGGTCGTAACCCCCACTGCAATCCAGTGAAAACATGAACGAGAGCAACCAGCAATATCCGGAAGTCGTCGTCACTCCGGCGGAAGCCGATTTTGTAATGCGGCTGAGCTATGAGCAGATGCACTTCGACCGACTTCAAGGGAATAGGCCTGCGACCAACTGGCTGTTAGGACACGGGTTGGCAACCATCGATATTGCGCCATTCGCGATACCAGTCCAGGAAAGTGGGCGACTCCTGGAAATGATTGAGCTGTACGACGAACCGCCTGCTTGGGTCCGGGAGCCATTTGTCAGTCCGTGGAACAGTCGTCATGGCTTTTTGACACGCAAGGCAGAGCTTGAGCGAAACCGAGTTGCTCGGTGATTGCAATGAGGCCGCTGTTTTGGCCGTTGGTGGCAAGTTTAAAAGGACCAGGATCTGACACTGTGACAGATGAAGAACAAGAGGCACTGCGAGCGACGGTCCGGAGAACATTGCTCGTGGAAGACCCTCGCCCGCTTGGAAAATCGCAATTGAGGCCAGAGTCAAACCCTCCAGGAATCTGGCTGAAGATCGGAGGGAGAGCGGCATATTTCGGCCCGAACGTAAAGGCGGCTATGTTTACGGCCCGGGAAGGAGATTGGTGGCATCCAGAGCGAGATGGCCCCATCACGGATGAAGATGTCCGGTGGTTTGACCAACGCCCGCGCCTTGGTGAGGACTGGAAGGCCCTACAAACGCGGAGACAGTTTGCGGTGGGCCGGTCGAGAATCATCCAAAACTACGACTACTCCGAAGAGCCACCATTGAGCCAGTACGAACTGATTCGGGTTGAGGGCCAGGATGGCCTGTGGATTCTGGACGATAGTCTCAACCATTTGAAACGGGTCGAACTGAGAATTGAAGATGGGTTTGCCCGCTTCATGCTCAAAGGCGAAACTCTCGCCGAAGGCGCTGGTCTCCACACGGTTGCACAGCTCACGTTGGACGAAAATCAAGAGTTTGTGGAGCTGGAGTTTTTCAACGCCGATTCAGAACAGCCCATGATCGTCCTGAAACGTGGAGACGATGGCAAAGTGACCGTCACGGACTTGAAGCTAGGATAACCACCTTGAAACTCACCATTCATCGCGGCAGCAAAGAAGTTGGCGGAAGCTGTGTCGAAGTCGAAGCAGATGGATCTCGGATCGTCGTTGATATTGGTTTGCCATTGTTCGACGCGGAACGTCAAGCGGTGGATTCTTTCGCGTTGCGGAGAATGTCTACCGAGGAACTTGCCAGCAAAAGTATCCTTCCTGGGGTGAATGGGCTATTCGAGGGAAATCCGAAGCCTGATGCGATTCTGCTTTCGCACGCTCATCTGGATCACACGGGCCTGCTCGACCACACTCAACCCGAGATTCCGATCTACGCCAGCTCCGGGACCAGCAAGATGATGCTGGCCGGGAAACTATTCGCGATGCAGGTCGAACTCCCCCGGGATCGATTTAAAGAGGTGACCGCTGGCCGATTAATCACCATTGGCGGCTTCAAGATCACCGGCTATTCCGTCGATCACTCCATCTATGGCTGCCTCGCCTACCTAGTCGAGGCCCAGGGGAAATCGCTCCTCTACACCGGTGACCTTCGACTCCACGGAAGAAAGCCTGGGATGGGCCGAAGTCTGGTCAAAGCCCTTCAAGGACGAACCATCAACGCGATGATTATGGAAGGAACCCATTTCGGGTTGGCCGACGGTCATGATGTGACGGAGTACGAACTGGAAGAAGAGATCGTTCAGAAAGTCAGGGAAGCACCTGGGCTAATCCTGGCGTCTTTCTCCCCCCAACACGTCGATCGCCTCGTGGCTTTCATCCGAGCCGCAATGAAGACCGACCGAATCTTCGTCGCCGATGTTTACACGGCGGTCGTGCTTCATCTCCTCGGGACGGAGATTGGGGGCCCTGTCCCCGGGGCAGGTAACTCCCTGCGTGTCTATTTCCCCAGCACCTTCGTGGGAACTGCCAAGGAAAAGAACCTGGCAAATCTTGTTGACCGATTTCGCTCGGTCCAGATCACGATCGAAGAAATTCAAAAGTCACCCGAGAAGTTCGTCATGGTCTATCGACCATCGATGCAGATCGACTTCGGAGATAAGCTCCCGGAGCAATCCGTCTGTCTCTACTCACGTTGGACCGGCTATCTGGAGCACCCGGACTGGAAGAGAACCGCCGCGGCACTCAAAGCTGTTTCGGGACGAATCATCGAGGTCCACACGAGCGGGCATATTCTATCCCGCGATATCGTGCCGTTCGTCAATGCAATCGGGCCGAAAGCGGTCATCCCAATTCACACCTTTGAACCAGAACAATTTCAAGCGCACTTTCGGAATGTGACACTAGCCGAAGATGGTGTTCCGTTTGAAATTGCGTGAGTCGTGATGAGAACCATTACCTTGGCTGGGAAACTGTTGCCCCGGTCCATCTGCGTCGGTCGATAACTTTCCGAGGAGAAAGAGTGATGCCTGTTCTGTCTCAAGGCAATATTTTCGATGCCGTGCCGCGGGTGCAGCTTATGATCGTGTTTGGTCGTCTCGGGTTCAATCAGATCAATATGTTCTGGAGGCCATTTGCCGAACAACATCCAGAGTTGAGGATTTCTCACAATCCCTTCCGGGAATGTCCGCGTCAGCCCATCGCGTGCGATGGGCACTTCCTTTGGTTTGTTGCAGAGGAAGACAATCACGGGATGACAGATGACCAAGTGACTGCCGCACTTGACGAGGCTTTGGAATGGGCCAAAGCCAACAGGATTAAGTCAATCGCCACAAACGGCATCATGAACTCGGAGCGGCACGGCCATGATGCGAGAATCAATCGGCAAATTGATGACCAACGGGCAGCTTACCTGATAGCCTATGCGGCGCGAGTTGAGGAAGCACTTGGAATCAGGTTTGAACTCATCAGCTTGTGCGACATTTTTGTCCGGAACACAGCTCTTGTGGAAGAAGAGGGCTGCTAGGCCAAGAGGCCAAACCGTGTCCGGACAAACATACTCAAGTCAGGGTCGACGACCTGCAGGAGATCCTGCCAAAAAACGACACGGCATCGGCGGCGGAATTTGTCGTCTTTCAGGCAATCGATAGTTACCTGGTACGCATCGAGTAGGTCCGTGCGGTGGCGATCGCAGAAAAGGATGTATCGCATTTCATATTGGGATGCCGCGAGGAGATTTCGAATGACGCGAGCATTAAGTAACTTATCGTCGCGCCGGGGAAGCCTCGTCGCACCGAAGACTTGGTCGAAGTGCGCGTACCGTTCGATGGCTGCAAGCGGTTGCTCCGTAAAATGTTTCTCGCTCAGGGACGATTGGCAAAAAGCATCGTCGATCGCGAGATCAACGGTGGTCGGATCATCAGACCGATCGCTTCTATCAAGGGGAGCTTCGACGAAAAGGTTGGGGGTTAGGTCCGTGCAGCCAAGAAGCATCTTTAGTCCATCCCACTGCGAAAGCTGGGGGTGACAGAAGATGTTCATGGTCAACGCCTCGCGGCGGCATGCTGCATCGCCTTGCGCCTCGGAAGAAAACTGTGCCGGGGGTTTCGAGAGTCGACCTTTCCAATTCCGATGCTGGTGGATCTCATCCAGCGATTCTGGAAAATAGAGGCTGCCCTCGGGTAGGTACGCTTGAGACATCTTTCCCTTCCTTGAAGTCGAGTGACAAGATCAAACTCGTTGCTGGTAATCGGCCGGTGGGCCGCTTCTGGCGTCAATCCCACTGAGAATCATCGAATCCGCGTCCCTGATTGTTATTTTCTCGATCTATCCACTGCAGGCTGCGGCCTTTGTTGCCACAGAAAAGGACCGCGGCGGCGTGCTCGGCAAGTTCAGTCATTAACAACTCCCATTCATCCTCTCGCAGAATTTGCTGAATCTCCCCTCGCTCGCAACCGCCAATAACCAGGATTGGTTTCTTCAGGAGCCGTAACGTCTTCTCCCTTGGCACGTCAGCCAGACGGTTGCCGAACCCGAGCCGGTGCTTAAAGGCAATGACGTTCTGAAACGCCTGCCTGATTTCTGTGGTACGCTCGGCAATTCTTTGACTGTATCGTTGAAGCTGTTCGACGACTTCCGGCCCCTGCGTCCGAGTTGACCGAAGACGTGGGTCGTCAATTTGCTTTACCTCGACCATCGCCAGGCAGTTCAGACTCAGATCGAAGTTACAGAGATCAATTTTGTCTTTCTTGTCTTTGTCTTGGAAGCTGATTTCCTGGTCGACAATGCGATTCCGGCTATCAATCACCAGTTCATGGACAACCGCAGCCTCGGGTTTTGGGGCTACGCTTTTCATGACCCGCTTATACTGGGCGACCACTTCTGGGGTCAAATTACCCAAGGGCAGCGGCTGCACCTCCACAGCAAAGCTGAGGCCACTATCTTGCAATGCGACGGGCACGTACGACGAAGGGCGAGGCGTCACGGGGATGTATTTGTGATGAATCTTGCCAGTTAGCCGTTGGTCTTTCAGTTGAAGATCGCGAACCAACGCAGCGCCCCGGTAATAAATGGTGAGCACGTTGTTTCTGATCTCGGCCTGAAGTTCCGGATCCTCAGCAATTGCCGCCAAAAACTGCAGAATACGCGGCGTAAACCATTCTTCGGACAAACGACGGTCCATGCGAGGACCTTCTCTATCGTGTGAGGTGGATGTTGGACTTTGCCGAGTGTGAGGGTTTGCGAGGACAGCAGAAGGTCAACGTGCCCTCAAAAGTTCGGCTTTTTGGGGAAGTTTCACTGGAAAACGCAAGTATCGCGAGAAGGTCAGCCAGTAGGAGGTCACACCATCGTTAATTCGTCGGACCCGCCACTGGCACAGACGGTACTTCTAATGTTCAGGGAATCGACAGGCCCCTGAGATGAAGCACCGGCACCGGGATGGCAAAGAAGAAAAAATACGAAACGCGAAGCGACGCCGATCGAAGAGTGCGGCAATGCGAACGCTTGGCCCGCCTGATGCAAACGCTGCATCTAATCTCGGGAAAGGGACGATGGGATGCGGTCGCCTTGGCCGAGGAGTTAGGCTGTTCACGTCGGACGGTTCACCGGCTCCTTCAGACCCTCTCGATGGCGGGCGTCCCCTGGTACTACGACGAAAAACTTCGTGCGTACCGAGTCCGGGCGGGATATCGGTTTCCGCTGCTGGACATCGGAACGACTGGTTCCTCCGGCGCTTCCGCGAAAGAGAACGAAATGGCTGAAATCGTTGAGCAGCTAATTCGCGACGGCGAAGCCTTCTCGACCTCGCTCAACAAATTCTTGGCGACACTGAAGAATTCCGATCGCGCCACCGATTGACCTCGCTCCGAGGCCGCGCCTTCAATAGGTCACGGTTCGCGCCTGATTCTGGCGAGCGTGCTCCACGTCTCACGAACCAACTGTCCGAGTGCCCGGTCTCGCGACCGAAATGAAAATCGTACAGGCTCGAGCAGCCAGTTGCAGCGGAAACTCCCGTTCAACGCGTCTGTACCGGGGCCAACAATTACCTAGCGTTTCAACTTGGAGGCGCTGTAATTCACGTTGGCCCCTTTCATAGGGAGTGCACCCCAATGGCTGTAAGTAGCCACGATGTCGGAAGATGTTTCGACAAAATTTGGGA
>JAFAFM010000253.1 GCA_023423495.1 Armatimonadota bacterium | reverse complement strand
GGGCTGAGCGGGGCCACCAGCAGCTTCACGACCCTTGTTTTCATCACCGTTTTCTGGTCGATCGGATTTCATCTGTACTCGACAGTCGCACCAGCTATCACCTTAACCTTGGCCAAGGGGCGCGAGGGCGGACGGCACCTGGGTCGTATGTCGTCGGTATCCGCGATCGCAACTATCGTCGGCTTAGGGGTCGCGACCTTGTCGGCGCCAATTCTCAGTGACACCCTAACGCCACGCGTCAAATACAACGTTTACTTCGGAGCGGCGGGTTTTATCATCTTGGCCGCTGCTTATTGCTGCCTTAAACTTTCTCATCATGCAGCTGGGGGCCAGCGACAAAGAATCATTTTCCGAAGGGAGTACTGCCTCTACTATCTGCTGATCTTCCTAGAAGGCTGTCGACGCCAGATTTTCTCGATCTTCGCTTCGTTCGCTTTGATCCTCATCTACAAAGTGCCACTCGAGCACATGCTGATCCTTCAACTCATCAATGCCATCCTGATCGCAGTGACGGCGCCTTGGATGGGAAAGGTCATCGATCGCTTCGGGGAGAAGAGTCCTTTAACTTGGTATGCCGTCGGTCTGATTGTGGTCTTCCTCGGGTACGCAATTATCCAGAACAAATGGGCTCTTTACGGCCTGTTTTTGATCGATAACATCCTGTTCACGTTTGGCATCGGATTTAATACCTACCTGCATCGGATCGTCCGTCCTGGTGAGTTGACTCCTTGCCTGGCCATGGGAACGACCATGAATCACATTGCGGCGGTGACGGTGCCGGTCGGCGGAGCCTATCTATGGCATGCGACAAACAACTACCAACTACCATTCTGGGTCGGGGTAGTTATCGCAGCGGTATCGCTGGTGGCGACCCGATGGCTGCCAGCAGACCCCGCCGAGCCCAGGATCCTGGCCCAGAGTTAAGCGGCCGTTTCTTTTTCGCGTTCGTAGTCGCCCGCGAGAATCCTGTCGAAGGCGCCACTGAGCACCCATCGTTCCAACTGCTGGGTGCGGTGAACGGGCATTGGGTGGGTGTATGTGCCTAGCCGGGTCATGAAGATCAGGATCTTGCCGATCTCATCGACCATGGTGGCGTTGTCCTGGTAGGCACGGGCTTGGTCCATAAACGCTTCCCTGCTCTGCTCATGCCGAAGTCGGCTGGGACCGGCGGTAAGCGCGATATTGGCGTCCACGCTTAAATCGAGGGATTGCGAGACAAGCAACCCGGCTCGATCGGCCGTTATTTCGGACTGTCGGAACCACTCTTCGTAGGCGAGCAGGAGCCCAATGGCGGCTACGTCGCCTAACCCGAATGTTCGCCGTCCGACTAACTCGATCAACGGAAACAGGACTGCACCAACGGATCGGAAAAGGACGTGCTTCGCTTTAATGTGGCCAAGCTCATGGCCGATCAGGTGAAAGAGCTCCTCATCGCTCAAAGTGTCGACGATGGAGGATCGTAGGGTGATATAAGGGCGCTCGACACCACTCGTCCAAGCGTTTGGAAATGGATTGCTTGTGAGATACAGTTCAGGCTCGGGCATGTCCAGGATCGCCGCGGACTCGCGCATGATTTCGTAGAGAGTTTTGTATTGGCTGGGCCCGCAGCGAACCGCCATGCTCATGTTGTAACAGTAGAACCAACGGTCCAAACCAAGCTCGTAGAACTTATGCACGACCTTGGGCAGGAGGGGAATCTTTTGGAGCTTGTCCAACGCCCACTTGTCCGTATCGGCAATAAATGCGTCTGCGGAAATGCCTTCAAATCTCCTTCGGGTGGCCATTTTATGCTCCTACGTTCGGGCTTGACATTGGGTTGCCGTCTGGTTTCAGGACCCTACAACCTCTATTCTTTTAGTTCCCGTGAGATCTTCTCCCTTGAACTTCTTCAGAAACTCGATCATCGCGTCTCTATCTAGGCTCCCCGTGTCGATTCGATAGCCTTTCGCGTCCCGCAGGGTCACGAAGTCGTCGCCCCCGGTTGCCATGAAGCTATTCACCACCACGCGGTAGGTGCGGTTCTTTTCAATTGGCTCGCCGTTCAACTTGGCCGACACAACCCTCTTTCCGGGTGGACGCTTGACGTCGTACTTAACTTCGGCCCAGCGAGAAACATGAATTCCCACTCCGCGACCATCTTCGCCCCAGCGGGCGGCTCCAGTCTCCAATGTCTTGATCAACTCCTCGCCGGTTAGGTCCAACACGACAAGCGTATTTCCAAAAGGCGACACCTCGATAATCTCATTAAAAGTGATCGGTCCCTGAGAGATATTCGAACGGATTCCGCCGTTGTTCATCAGCGCCAACTTGGTTCCGGAGCCTTGCGTTGCGTCGAGCATTGAATCGCAAATAAGGTTGCCCAAATTCGAATTCCCAATTCGGCTGTTCTCCCTCGTGAGCGCATAGGGTGTGGTGGCAACGACGGTTTTTCGAAGCGATTCGATGGGCCGGGACAGCGCCGCCACGAGACTCGCTACTGTGGGGTCATCGGGGATGGAGTTCTCCACCAGGATTGGAACCGCATCTGACCATGATTCGACCTTGCCGTCGTCATCGAACAAGACCTTGATTCGCCCTAGCACCTTGCCCCACTCCCAGGCGCTGACGAGCAGAACCTTGGACTCGCGGCTTTCGACCACCGTCGGATACGGACCATGGGGCGATGCAAAACCAGAAATTCCGGTCGCTTGTCCGAGGTAGCTGTGGGAGTGTCCACCCACAATCACATCCAAGCCCGAGCAGGTTCGGGCAACTTCCTTTTCCAGGTCATAACCGAGATGGCTGAGCAAAATGATCTTGTTTACGCCTTCTGACCGGAGAGCCTGAATGGACTTCTCGATGGCGGGGACCAGAGCGAGTAGCTTGACCGTTGGTCCAGGCGAACTGATACTTGGCAGATCGGGCGTGGTTGCACCGATGAGGCCTATCTTCTGGCCACCAATTACCTTGATCGCGTGGGGTTTGATGGAGGTGGAAAGGTCGCGATTTGCGCTGACATCCAGATTCGCGCTGAGAACCGGGAAGGTTGCATGCTTGGCGAATTGAGCTAGAGGATCGGGGCCAAGGTCAAACTCATGATTACCCACCGCCATCCCGTCGTATCCGACGACGTTCATGAGGCTCAGGTCCGCCATTCCCGTGTACTGAGTGAAATACAACGTGCCTTGGAATGTATCGCCGCCGTTCAGCAGGATCGTATTAGGGTCTTCCGTGCGAGATCGTTTGATCAGGGTGGCGTGCTTCGCATATCCCCCGAAGGTCGACCGCCCTACCTCGCTCGGTTCGATGTGGGCGTGCAGATCGTTTGTGTGCAGCACCGTAAGGGTGAAATCTGCGTGCGCACCAGCGAACAAACAAAGGCCAGCCAAAATGCAAATCGATTTCTTCATGGCGATGCCGTTAGCGTAGCACGGCATCCGTCGAAACACCTACCCAACAGAAGTAGGAAGAGTAAGCTCGACCTACTCGCGGACGACCGCATCGAGCGCTCCAATTTGCCGGGACGACCCAGCCCTGACCCTTAACCTAGGAGTAGTTCTATGTCTTGGTTCTATCTGACCGTCGCCGGTTTGCTCGAAATTGTTTGGGCGATCAGCCTGAAGCAGTCGGATGGCTTTTCCAAATTTGTGCCCGCCGTTCTTTCCGTCACCACGATGATCGCAAGTGTTATTTTTCTCGCACTTGCCTTGCGCGGGTTGCCGGTGGGTACGGCTTATGCCGTCTGGACCGGAATTGGCGCGGTAGGTGTAGCGACGGTGGGAATTCTCTGGCTCAACGAACCGGCCACGCTTGGCCGCATCCTATGCATCGCATTGATTGCTGCTGGCATTGTCGGCTTGAAGCTTCTGAGCCGGAGCGAATAGCGGTCAGTGGTAGGATTCGGATGACAGCATGAGCTTTTATTCCTCGATTTTGCGCCCGATTATGTTCATGCTTCCGGCGGAAACGGCGCACGACCTCGCGATGTTTGCTCTCCGCCGCGGCTGGGTTCAGGCACGATCTTTTGAGCATCCTATCTTGCGCCAGGAGCTCTTTGGAACAACCTTCTCCAATCCTGTGGGCTTGGCGGCAGGTTTCGATAAAAACGCCGTGGCGCTCGACCATTGGCACCGCCTCGGCTTTGGCTTTGCTGAGATAGGCACGGTCACATGGCACCCGCAACCCGGTAACGAGAAGCCGCGTCTCTTTCGGCTGCCCGCTCAGCATGCATTGATCAACCGATTTGGGTTTAACAACGATGGCGCTCGGGAGGTTTCGACCCGCCTGGCCGCAAGTCGTTCTCGGATTCCAGTTGGGGTGAACCTTGGAAAGTCCAAGATAACTGACCTAGCGGATGCGGCGAAGGATTATCAAGACAGCTTCCGCTTGCTGCACAAGAATGGGGCTTACTTCGTGGTCAATGTGTCCTCACCCAACACTCCGGGCCTGCGATCCCTACAGGAACGCGGCCCGCTCCTGGAAATTTTGAGGGCGATTAAGGAAGTGAACGCGTCAAAGCCTCTGTTTTTTAAGGTGGCTCCGGACCTAGAGTTGGATGCGTTGGACGAATTGGTGGAAGTTGCACGCGAAGCTCGAGTTACGGGCATTATCGCCGCCAACACAACATTGAATCGGGAAGACGTTCCAGCCGGCACGAGGCATCGAGACGAGGCGGGCGGGCTTTCGGGCGAACCTCTGAAACATCGCTCCGACATCGTGCTCCGACATCTCGCTAAAGCTTGTGGGAATGAAATGGTCCTCATCGGCGTCGGCGGGATCATGACAGCGCAGGATGTCTTTGACAAAGTTGCTCTTGGCGCTCATTTGGTTCAGGTTTACACAGGCTGGGTGTATGGTGGGCCGCAGTTCGTACCAACGCTTCTCGAAGACTTCGTCGCCCTCCTGGAACGGCACGGCATCAGGTCCCTGGAAGAACTGCGCGGATCCGCAATTTAAACCCAGTATTCGAAACTTCGGCAATTCCTCAAGTTCAAGCGTCCAACTTTGCGGAGCTACACTCGCTGCAAATCCTTTATGATGAGTGAGCGCCCCAAATTCTAGATGAGCGAGCAGAAAGTAATTACTGTGCCGGTGCCGGACAAGAGGCAAGTCCGAGATTTTGCAATCAAGGCTGTCTTGGTGCTCATCGTTCTTTACCTGGCATATGTGGTTAGAACTATTTGTATACCGCTAGGGCTGGCCTTCCTCATCGCAATGGTTCTGGACCCCATCGTAGACCGGATGGAATTGCGCGGGTGGAATAGGACCCGGGCGTCCGCTTTTATCTTCGCAAGTTTTCTTATCATCACAGTGGGATTGATGATTCTGTCCTTCCCAGCCTTGGCAAGCCAAGCAACGAGCCTCCAGGCAGGAGTCGAGAAGTATTTTCCGGACAGCAGCCGAGCCGGGCTCAAGAAATCATTTACGGAACTTGGCTTGCCACCGGGAATGGTCCCTTCCGTTGTCAACCTGGTTGAGGGGGCCAAAGGAAATCTAACACGCTCCTCGGGTTGGATTGCGGAGTACGGTTTGTCCTTCGCGACAAACGTCGTGTGGATCGTCATCATCCCGATCGTCGCTTTTTACTGCCTGCGAGACTTTCATGTAATCTTGGCCAAGGCGCTGCTATTGGTGCCTTCGGCGCGACGTGATCTTGTTCAAACGGCAGTCACCGAGATCACCGCCATCTTTGGCAAGTATCTGCGGGGACTGGCGATTGTCTCTGTCTTAAACGGCGTGGTCACCGGGATCATGTTGTTCGCGATGGGCGTGCCCGGGGCGCTGTTATTGGGACTGATTTCGGCCCTGCTCTATAGCGTTCCCTACGTCGGCGCAGTTCTTACCATCGTGCTCACCGCCGCCATCACCTTCGTGGGCGCTGGTCCACAACTGATGCTTTGGGCGGTGCTCGCCAGTTTCGTTCTCCACCACATCATCTTCGATCAAATCATTACGCCTAAGATCCTTGGAGATCATGTGGGTATCCATCCGCTACTCAGCATTGTCTCGTTGCTGATTGGAAACCTGCTTCTCGGGCTTTTGGGGATGGTGTTGGCAGTTCCCATCGCGGCATGCGTCCAGATCGCTGTCCTCGCCGTCCAACCCAAATTGAAGCAAGAAATCGACATACCGGTCCCGACCAACGGAGACACCGATACTGTCAGATCTTTGGAGGAAGAGACCAAGGTGAGCCACCAAAAAGCGGATTCGATCGGAGATTTGCACGCGGCCGTGGCCCAAGCGGTGGAGTCAGTCGAGGGTGCCGTCGATGAAAGCAGCCGGCAATCTAATCCCGAAGCTCAACCGTGAAGCAGCGCCGCGCCGTACACTCCGGCGCTATCGCCCAGTTTTGGAGCAAGTAAGCGGATCTTTGCTTCTGGGTTGAAGATGTGACGCTTGGCCGCTTCCGCCCCCAAAGTTTGCAACTCCGTTATCTTTCCGACCCCTCCCCCAAGAATGATCGCGTCAGGATCCAAAATATTCACGACCTGAGCAATTGCCCGACCGAACATCATCATCAGAAATTCGAGCGCGTGTCGCGCAGATTCATCCCGCCCTTCCCGATAGGATTCGACGATCTCGGGCAAACGCCGTTTAACACCGGCTTGCTCTGAATAGATCCGCTCGACTCCAGGCCCCGACAAGTACGTTTCCACGCAGCCTTTGCGTCCGCAGTAGCAGGGCTGGCCGTCACGGGTCAGTTCGTTGTGACCCCACTCTCCGGCAATACCCTGGGCGCCCTCTAATAATTGGCCCTTAACGACAATCCCCCCGCCAACTCCGGTCCCCATGATCACCCCGAATACAACGTCGTATCCCTTGCCCGCCCCCAGCAACGCCTCCGCAAGGGCGAAGCAGTTAGCGTCATTAGCGATCGCTACAGGCCGACTGAGAAGGACCGTCAAATCAGCCAGAAGAGGTTTTTCGTTTAAGCAGACAGTATTACAGCCACGCATGAGACCCGTTTCTGGGTCGCGCGTACCGGGCGTGCCGATCCCAACCTGTTCACAGCGGGCTCCAACCAAATCCTCTGCGTGGCTTAGCAAGGCATGTATCTGGCTCAGGATGTGCTCATAGC
This sequence comes from Armatimonadota bacterium, assembly GCA_023423495.1. Lineage (GTDB taxonomy): Bacteria > Armatimonadota > Fimbriimonadia > Fimbriimonadales > Fimbriimonadaceae > 55-13. Next base: position 865 of record JAFAFM010000253.1, on the reverse strand, counting down.
CCTGATCCGCTTCAGTGGGAATTCTCTCGCGGACAAGTTCACGATCCCCGTCCAGGACAAGGCACTCAATCTTTGTGCCTCCGAGATCGATTCCGCAGCGTAAGGAGTTCAATTGGGGGTGATCCACTCGCGAAGATCTTCGGATCCGATGCGATAGAAGCTCTGCTGCACGGCTTCCTCATTCTGGGTCTGCAGAATGGGCATCAGCGCGGTTAGCCGCTCGACGGTGTCGGTCGTTTCCAAGAGTCTTTGCTTGGCCAAGTTCTCCATGTGAAGCATGTTGGCGATGGTGAACGACAGCACAACCGGGTCGCTGGGAAGTTTAATGGAAACGTTAAATTCCTGCCTCGCAAAAATCTTTTGGATCAGAAGCTTGAACTGAGCCTCCGCCTCTTCGAAAAGGTCTCTTGTTTCCTCGGTCTCCTCGATCTCGTATTCGACCACCGGCTCCACCCGGCCAAGAAGATACGGATGGGCGTCCTCATCCAACTCTCGAATACGGAAGCGACGCTCACCTTCGACCTGGATATCCATCCGGCCATCGTCGTAAGGGATAACCTTTAAAATTCGGACCGCAGTGCCAACCATATACGGATCGGCTTGTCCGCCCACTTCCGACCCTTCGCGAATGAGCACAATGCCGAAAGGCTTATCGAACTCCACACACGAACGAACCATCTCGCGGTAACGGTCTTCAAAAACGTGTAGCTGAAGCTGCGCGTAGGGGAATAGCACGGTGTGCAGAGGGAAAAGCGGGAGCTCTTCGAGTTGGCCAGACATCCCACCTCCATTATATCGCCCGGATTTGGATTGGCAGTGCATCGAAGGGGCCGTCGGAGGTAGATTCACAAGGTGCCGTTTGGAG
>JAFAFM010000104.1 GCA_023423495.1 Armatimonadota bacterium | reverse complement strand
GGTCATGAGGCGAGGACAAACCCCACGACTCTCGGAACCTGGCGGGAACGGATCAGCGCCCTCGGCGCAATGTTTCCCGTGATCGCGGAAGCAAACGCGGGCGAACGAGACCTCCGCGCCAAGAACGCATTCGAACGGGCCCTGGGAGCGCGGGCATCGTTCTCGCAAAGCGAAGCACTCACGTACGACCAACTTCTCGTGGAAGTCGAGGAGATTGCGGAGGAAGTCGACTACACGCTTCCGGCGGAAAGTCACGGCGTCGTTATTTCGGACTCGGTTTTTGGATTTCCCAGCGTAGACCACTTGTTTGTGATCGGGATGCTCGAAGGCGTTTTCCCACGTCGGCGCTCCGAGGATCCGATCTTGACGGATTCTGACCGTGCAGAGATTTCTGATCGCCGGGCGCTCCTGTTCCCGATGGTGAACTCGTTTGAAGTTGCCCGAGCTGAACGAGACGATTTCGTAAGCCTGTGCGCGGTTCCGAGTTCTTCCCTGACCTTCAGCTACCCGGAAACAACGGACGAGCGAGACAACATCCCCGCTTTCTATTTGGAGGAGGCTCGCCGGGCATTGGGAGGCGAAATGGCGCATGTCTCCTATTCCAGATCGCTTGTCGCGCCATTGATTGGCGAGTGCATCGCGGCATGTGACAAGAACCTCCGGACGGCCATCGATGCCGGTCCAGTTCGGGACAACCTCGACTTTGAGCTCAGCGATGCAGTGAAGGCGGAAGTTAAGTCGCGAGATGGCTCCAGGCTAAGCATTCGCGAATTGAGGACGGCGTTTGAGTGTCCCTTCCGTCACTTTGCCCAGATGCGGCTACGGGTCTTCCCAAATAAAGAGCGAGCCCGCTGGTACCAACTTCGGGAGCTGCCGCAGGCCGCTCGATTGCTCAACCAGCCAACCCCTGATAATGCGAGGACCTCGCTGCTCCAACTTATGGAGGCAGAACTTGAGGAGATCAAGGCCTACACCACAGACGCCGATCTCCAATTGATGCGGCAAGGGGGCGAGCGGCTCATCGATGACTGGATTGCCCGGGAGTTCCGCGCCCGCGAGATCTGGGCTAAAGACGTGGGTTCCGTCCGATGTGACGTTTCGCTGGAATCGGAGGAGTTCAGGAGCGAGTTCCCACGCGTGGGAACGATATCCGGTACGGTGGCGGGAACCTCCCGAATGGGGCCCTACAAAGTCGTTCACCTGGTCGAGTCCAACACTCCGACACCAGACCGTCAAGGTCTATTGGGTCTGAAGGATCGGGACGCGCTCTATTACGGCGCGCACCTGATGGCCGCTTACGAGCAGGGCACTCCGCAAGCATTGGAAGTTGAATCGATGAGCGGTGAGCGAATGATGTTGCTTCTACCGCGCGTGCCAGAACCCCAATTAACCGGAGATGTTAGCGTGGGTCTGAAGGTGGTGGACCTGGCCGAGCAGAACGAAATCCAGCACGCCAAGGAGATGTTCTTCCGCAACGTGAAATCCTTATTGGAAAGAGCTGCAACCGCCATTCGCGAAGTCGACGTTCGTGCCACCAACGGGGAGCATTGCTCATTCTGCGACCACGGAGAGTTATGTCGTCGCTCGACTGAATTTGGCGAGGAAGACTCGTACATTTTCGGAGGTGCCAATGAGTAGGCAACCGACCGACGAGCAAAGGAATGTCATCGAAGCCACTAGCGATAAGTTTGTGGTCTCCGCCTCCGCTGGCGCGGGCAAGACGTTCGTTTTGGTGGAACGCTACCTCTGGCTAATCGAGAATCTTGGTCTGGAGCCGAACCAGATCCTGACCATTACCTTCACCAAAAAGGCCGCCGCAGAGATGAAGCGCCGTATTGTCGATCGATTGCGGGATCTTGGATACCCTGACCGAGCCCAAGTCGCAGAAACCGGCCCGATCCAAACTATCCACTCTTTTTGTGACCGTCTGCTTCGGGAGAACAGCTTAGACGCCGGAATCGATCCTGACTTCGAAATCGTATCGGAGAGCAAGCGTGCCCAACTGCAGGACCAGGCGATCGCTTCCGCTCTTACTCAAGTTCCAAAGGAGCATCCCGAAGCCGAGCTTTTAGTCCGGACTTTGGCGGGTCAGACGGACCACACATCCAGCTCCCCCTATGCGGTGATAGAAAGATCGATCCGCACCGTGGTTTCGGGCTATCGGGGAACACAGTATCAGCTGTCCGACTTGCAGGCGCTCTGCGACATCGAAAGCCTCCGGAGGTCGCTGGAAGCAGGACTCCTCGCTGACATGCCGGAGGAGGTGCTGGAAGGAGCGCGCTTCATGCGGGACGGCTCCCTGGCTGAGCGTATGCTTGCCGCGCACAAGTCGCTCAAGCGTCGAGTGCTGAAATTCCTGCGTGGCAACGAGACCCCCGAGTCAGAAGAATTGATGCTGCGGCACACCGTCGGTCTGGCCCAACTGGCCTGTCACGCCTGGAGTCATTTGGAATTCGCCCTGCTGCAAAATCAGGAGTTCGATTACTCGCTGTTGGAGGCCAAAGCGGTGGAGCTTTTGAATAGTTCCGAAGCCACGCGTCAGCGGTTGCGGGAGCAATATGCCGCCGTGATGGTGGACGAAGCTCAGGATGTAAACCCAGTTCAACACAGTCTGATCGACTCCTTGAATGTCGACCGGCTCATGATCGTTGGCGACGTCAAGCAATCCATTTACGGCTTCCGGCTGGCGGATGTGAAGATCTTCCGAGATCGTGAACTGGAACTGATGAAACTCGGACTCTCGAAGAATTGGAGGTCAAAGCCAGGGATTCTGAGCTTTGTCGATGAGCTCTTTGACAGCATGTGGCCGGGCGAATACACCCGTATGGGTGACGAGCCCGAGTTCGACCCCAATGTCGTTCAATTGCCAAGTTATGAGGGAGTCGAGATCTGGGAAATGCCGGACAAGGATGTGAGCCAAACCGCGCAATTCATCTTGGAAATGCAGCAGGAGTCCGGACTTGCGATGAAGGACATCACCGTGCTGGTCCGATTCCGGAAGTTCGCTATGGACCTCGTGCAACGGCTGGATCGGTTGGGCATTAAGGCGCGCATCGTCGGAGGCACGGATAAATTTTACGTTCGTTTGGAAATTCGGGATCTTGCCAACGTTCTGAAGGCGCTTGTCGATCCTTACGACGACTTCGCGTTGCTGAGCGCCATGCGGAGTCCACTGGCGGGCATCTCGCTTGATTTGATCGGTCGGCTCGCAATGAGGAAGCCCGTTATCGAGGCGATGAAGGGCGATGTGCCTGGAAGTCCGGAGGAACTTGCCGCCCTGGATAAGTTTAAGGAGTGGTTTCTGCCCTTGAGCGCAAAGGCCGACAAGCTTTCCGCCTGGGAAGTTCTGGCGGAAATTTTGGCGTCATCCGACTATTTGGCCGCCCTTGCGCGCCTTCCCGGTTCGGAGCGAACGATTGCCAACGTCCGCAAGCTTTTCATGATTGCCACCAAGGAACCGGAATTGGGACCGGCCGAGTTTGCCGAGCAAATCCGGGAGATTCAGAGGCTGGCCCACAAGGAAGGAGATGCACCTTCGGAAGATGACGAAGAAAACATCTTGACTATCATGACCATCCACAACGCCAAGGGTCTTGAGTTTGAGGGCGTCGTGCTGCCGGACGTCCATTGGCCCACGGGTGGCAAAACCGAACCGGTAGAAGTCGATGCACGCTTGGGGCTTCTGACAACGAACTTAGGTGGTAGCGATTCCGTGTTCCATCGTTGGCTTCAATACCGAAGACAATCGAGGGAGCATGAGGAAGAGATGCGGGTTCTGTATGTTGCGATGACGCGAGCCAAAAGTCGACTATGCGTGGTTGCTCATCCCACGCCTCGACGTCCCGACTCCATCGCCGCCATCGTCGGGCGAAGCATGAGACTTGGAAAGAGTGAGCCATTAGGTATTGTCCGACGCACGATGGGAACTGCTCGGGCGGATTAGGTACCCTGCCCTCATGGCCGTTAAGGTCGCCTGCGCCCAATTTGCCCCGCGAAAAGCGGCCGTTTCATCCAACCTGGACCGCATCGCGGAAATTGTTCTCCAATGCCAGGAGGCAGAGGTCGACCTTGTGGTGTTTTCCGAGACCTCCACGAGCGGCTATTTTCTGGAGGGCGGAGTTCTGGAGTCTGCCCTCACCAACGATCAGCTGCTGGCAGAACTCTCCCGCCGGCTTGCCGGCAAAATCAAACGAAACATCGATATCGCGCTCGGCTTTTATCAGTCGGCCGACGGCAACCTTTACAACTCCGCCGCTTACTTGGAAGTGAGTGAAAACGGCGTGCGCCTCGTGCATGTTTATCAGAAATTTTTCTTACCGACATACGGAGTCTTCGATGAGGAGCGATTTGTCTCCCGAGGTAGAGATCTGGGAGTTTTCGATAGCCGCTTTGGCCGGTTGGCCCTGCTGATTTGCGAGGACGTGTGGCATTCTATGCTGCCTTCACTCTGCGCTGCGGGCGGAGCTCAAATGATGATCGTTCCCAGTGCATCCCCGGGCCGAGGGTTTGCGGGTCCGAAGGTTGGAAACTTGGAGCGGTATGAGCGCCTTTTGACGGCGATTTCCGAGGAGCATGGTACGTATTGCGTCAACAGTCAACTCGTAGGTTTCGAGGGTGGCAAGGGGTTTGTCGGCGGCAGTATGGTCACCGACCCTTTTGGGAAGCTGGTGGCTCAAGCCCCTATGCTGGAAGAACATATCCTGATATGCGACGTCGACCTGGATTTGGTCAGCATCGCGAGATCGCAGACTCCGCTGATATCTGACTTGCAAACGGCATGGTCAGATGTACGGCGGATTGTTGGGGAATTGGACTTTTAGATGGCAATCAAACTGGACATGATCGGCATCGTGGCGGGGGACGTAGACGCTTCGCTCGCGTTTTACCGCGAACTTGGGTTGGCGGCTCCGGAGTCTTCGAACGGCGAGCCGTACGTGGAGATGACCCTTCCCGGAGGCATCCGACTCTCGTGGAATGCCTTATCGATGGTGAAAGAAATGGAGAAGGAATGGGAGCCACCAACCGGACAAAGAATCGGTTTGGCGTACCTTTGCGACTCACCGGCTGAAGTTAACGCAGTCCACGCACGGTTGGTGGGTGCGGGATACCAAAGCCACAAGGATCCGTGGGATGCCTTCTGGGGTCAGCGTTATGCCCAAGTCCTAGACCCGGACGGCAACGTCGTGGACTTGTTCGCGCCGCTCTAAGAGACCTAGATAAATGAGAAAGGGCTGCGAACCTTTCGATTTCGCAGCCCCCTACAGGCTCTCAGTTTATTAGCCGGCCAGCTTGGACGCCAGGTTGGTGTCCAACCCGATTCCCGGGCCCATGGTGGCGCTCAGAGTGATGGACTCCACATACTTGCCCTTCGCGCTGCTCGGCTTGGCCTTCAGGACTGCGCCGAAACCTGCCTTGAAGTTCTCCAATATTTGCTCATCGGAGAAATTCACTTTGCCGATGCTCATGTGAACAACGCCGGCCTTGTCCGTTCGGTACTCCACACGCGTTGCGGCTTTTAGCTCACGAACGGCTGTGCCGATGTTGTTGGTTACAGTGCCGTTGCGCTTGTTGGGAGTTCGGGGGCCGAGGGCCTTACCAATTTTGCCGATTTGAGGAGCCATTTCCTCGGTTGCCAGAATTACGTCGAACTTCAGGTCCTTGTCGCCATTTTGGATTCGCTTGATCAGGTCCTCATCACCCACGACGTCCGCTCCGGCGGCCGTTGCTTCCTTTGCGAGGTCGCCCTTGGCGAGGACGGCGACGAGCTTGGTCTTACCCGTGCCATGCGGAAGATTGGTGATGCCGCGCACATTCTGATCGCTCTTTCGAGGGTCGATTCCCAGTCGGATGGCGAGGTCTACACTCTCTACGAACTTGGCGGTCGCGGTTTTCTTGACGAGCTCGATGGCGCTGTTCACGTCGTGAAGCGCATCTTTGTCGATGGCCTTCGATACTTCGAGGTAACGCGGCGAGTGCGCGTTCTTCTTAACGTTCTTTCTCAATTTTTCACCTGTGGTGCAGGCGTCCTGGCTTCAGGACTCCCACGGAATGGCTGAATTGTACCTCTGCATGGCATTTCGGGGCATGGAGTCCCACTGCCGTGATTAAGGGAATTTGAACTCTAGGGTCTCCCCCTTCATGTTCACCAGAATGCGGCCGTCGTTGTTGCGTGACCCCATGAAAATGTGCTTTCCCTTCCGGACAAGCTGTCGAGAAGCATTCTTATCAATAGGTTGGTCGGTTTTGGATAGGAAGCCTAACTTCCATTTACCGCCCTGGAACGCCTCAACTGTTTGCGAGTCCTCCGGCTCAAGACCTTGGCCTTTGCCATTCCAAGACTTTCGTCAGCATCGGTGATCATCTCCAAGTTGATCGTCTCCCCCGTCATCGCATCGACATACATCCACCAGTCGGACGTTTTCGCACCGCTCCCTGTCTCAGCGTCCACTGCTGTTCGAAGTCGAACCTTGTAACAGACCGCCGTCGGAGGCGTGTAACCGATCCCTGGAACGGCACCCGGCCAAAAACCGATAGTGCCGTCTGGGTTCCTAAGAGGATCGATGCGTTTGGGCAAGCTGGTCCATCGCTTTGGATCCACGTAGAAAAACCCTAAATGAGTAGAAAGGACCTCAAACTCCTTAAACGGAATCTTGCTTGCAAGGTCTTGGGCCGCAACTGCTTGAGCTGAGCCCTCCGGCAACATCCGACCTTTCATCCAAGACAACGGCATTGCTGGGTAATAATCTCCGCTGAAGTTCCAAATCTCAGTAACCCAGCCATTTTGATTCATGGTGATTGTCAGGGTCTGAC
>JAFAFM010000239.1 GCA_023423495.1 Armatimonadota bacterium | reverse complement strand
AATATTGACCGGTCCTTCCTCTTTAACCCCTTCCTTGGCCACCAAAATTGGAATTCGCGAGCCGGTGACGATGCTTCGCCTCATGCTGCCGGTAAAAGTTGTGGCCAAGAAGCCCTTTCGCGTCGATGCCACGGCAATCAAATCGGCGCGGGAGCCCTCGGCTCGGTCGAGCAGGGTGAGAACGCTCGGCCCGGATACAACTTCCGTGGTGGCATTTAAATCCAAGCCTTTGGCAACTTCGGCTGCCTCATTGACCGCGATCTGGCCGGCTTGGCGTAGACCCTCGACCAATTCGTTCGTTGGCTCGACTCCCGGCCCAAGGGCAAACGAAGTATACGGGAGCACAAGGTCGGCAACATTGAGCAAAGTTGCCTGAAGGTTTGGGAACTGCATTCGGGCAAGCAGCTGCACTGCCGGAATTGCAAACCCCGCGGCGTCGATACCAACGATTGCTTTCATTAACTTATTTTGGAGCCTATTGAAGAGGAATTACTAGGGAGACGTGACGGTTTCATCGCGGGACTTAACCGCTTTAGTTAAAGTGCTTTGTGAATTTTCTTAAAGGATATTGATTCCGTCGTTACTTCGGTGTAAGTTGCACGTATCTTGTTCGATTCCGCGCATACGAAAAATAAATGAATACTGCTTTTCCGCTTCTCGCCTTTGCAGTCGCAATTGCTGCATTCGCGCTCTCGCCCCGACCCGCGAAACGGCCAGAAGGCGGAAGCGTGCTCGCGGCAGCGATCCTCGTAATTGCCCTTTTGGCAGGCGGCTTCCTATGGCAAAATGACTACCTCAATTTGCTGCCTGCAGCTGTAGCGTGTGCGGCGGGAATTGCAATTTGCATCGGCCTGCGGGCACTGGAATCCGTACGCGACGGTTCGTCCGCCGCAGCCCTCGGCATTGCGGCCGGAATAAGTGGCGTGCTCCAGTGGGTCGATCCGCTGTACCTTGGGGTTGTTCAATTCGGTTTGATCGCAGGCCTGGCGTTCGGAGCTTGGCTCACCGGCGACCTGCACGTAAACCGGCTTTCCCTTCCTGTTGCCACTTCCGGATTCGCAACTGTGATCATCGCGGCCGATTTCCTTGGTGGGATAGCCCTTGAAAATGAGGTTGGAAGCTTGGCGGGCACCTTGTTCGGGCTGGCAGCAGGTATCGCCGCCCTTATCGGTTTAGTTTCCAACCGATCCGAGAAAAAGGGAGCTCAGTTTTTGGATGCCCTACCAGGCTTCCTCAGTGTCCTCATCCTGTTGATCTTGGGCTTTGTGGTTGGCAACCGGGTTGTGGAAAGCAACGAGGCTTGGCTCATCTTCGATGGCGCCGTGCTTGCTGCGGCGATCACGCATTGGGTGATTCGGCCAGACGGCCGCTATGACTCCTTTGCTGTGCTTCTATCGGCAGTTGTTTGGATAGGGATCGCAACTTTGGCGTTCTCCTATTACCGTGGATTTGGAATGTCCATCGCGGCACTAGGAGCAGTGTTGACGCTGATAACCCTGGGCAACGTACGCGCACTTCTGGCCGTCGGTCCTCTCATCGGCTTAGTGTTCTATCGCGTTCTTCGAGAGTCGCACGTTGACGCGGTGCGCGCTTTGGATATTGGTCAGCACTACGCGGTCATCGGGCTTGCGTTTGGGATGGTGGCCGCGCTGTTGCCCGGAGAATGGATCGTGCGGCGGGCACGGCCTGGACTAGGGACGTCCTTGGGGCGTTTGCTGTGGTCCGTTGCCCTGGGAGTGTTGCCTGTGGCAATGGCTGTCGTCTTAGGCGCTAAGGGAATGGTCGGATTCGTTGCCGGATTAGGGATGGCCGGTTTTGTGGACGCCATGCGGGGATCCGTCACACCCCTCCCCCTGCTGTTCATCGGTGGCTCCGCCTCTATTGTTGTAGTTGCATACGATTGGTTGGCAAAGCTGCTCGACATGACGCGCGAGAGCAAGCAGATCGCCTTCTATTGGATCGCTGGATGCGCGCTTGTTATTGGACTCCTTATCGCTATCGTCTCGAAACCGGATCCTGAGCCCGAAGCACAACTATCATGAGCACACAATTCTTAACTCGCGCGGCCGCTTCCACTCGCCTTTTGGCGATGATCGTGATTTCGTGTCTGGCGGCGGTGTTGCTCTCTTTCGGGATTACCGAAGAAGTCGCCATCGGTGGCCTCGAAGGCAAAGTGATGCTCAAGGAGAACGGTAAAGCAATTGCGGAAACCGAGGTGAGCATCAGCCCGACGATTGAGTCGGAAACAGAGCCAGGTCGACGCCGGACGATCAAGACAGACAAAAATGGACGGTTTTTAATTAAAAACCTGCCGGCAGGGGATTACACCATTTACGCCTTCGCGCGAGCACACCGGCTTGACGGGCAGAGGGTCATGGTCAAAGAAGGGCCGGCCACCGTTTTGGATCTCCAGATGGAACCAAGCGAACCGTATCTGACTCTCAATGCAAGTCAAAGAGTGTTCCTTCCCACGGAAAAGCCCAACTTTCAGGCTGATGGATTCTTGCCCGAAGATCGGATGGCGATTGACGTTTACCGATTGAATCTGACCGAGGTCGTGAAGAAGGGAAGTATAAGCAATCTGCTCGATGCCTTTTCCCGGCACAGCCAAAGCCCCCAAGATCCTGCCTCCTTTGGGAGCAAGGTTCTGACCATGAGCCGGCCGATTAGCTCTCGGGATGCCGAGGGGATTTTTGTTGAAACGGTCGAGTTGGACAAGCTTCCGCAGGGCTTTTACTATGTGCGCTGCCGGGCGGGCAAGGTCGATCGCGGAGTCTTCGTGAACGTGTCCACGATCGGGATGATCACGAAGGTCGGGCGCAATCGATCGATGTGCTTTGTAACGGACCTATCAACCGGACAGCCAATCGAAAAGGCAGCCATTGGGCTGGCCGTAAACGGCGGTCTCAAGCAGATTGGCCTCACTGGGCCAGACGGTCGACTGCCCCTTGAAAGGGCACCTGGTGACCAGCAACTGGTCCTGGCGAAAAAGGGTGATTCAGTCGCAGTCGTGGACTACCAGATCTACAACTCAGACAACTCCGATTCATCTGGCCGCATCTTCCTCTATTCGGACCGGCCGGTCTATCGGCCTGGTGATCGCGTGGAGTTCAAGGGGATCGCTCGTGTTTTAAATGGAATGGACTTCACCGTGCCTAGAGCCGGCACCATGGAGTGTGAAGTTCAAGATCCCGACGGGAACTTGGTCGAGACAATGAAGTTGTCGATCTCTTCTCGCGGCACCTTCCACGGTTCGTTCACCTCCAATCGCGAAGCTATGCCGGGCGTGTATACGTTGGTGGCGGAAGGGCCGGGCGGTTCTGGCGAGATGCCGATCCGGCTTGCAGCCTATCGAAAACCCGAATTCAAGATCACGGTTACGCCGTTAGAGACCTTCTATGTCTTTGGGCAGACTGCCAAGTTCCGAGTGAAGTGTGAGTACTACCATGGCGGCCCGGTCGTTGGCGCCAAGATCGAGGCATACGTTCAGAGATCACCTCGTTGGACTTGGTATGCCGAGGATGGCGAAGAATACGCCGACGAGAGTGGCTCCGGTGAGGGCTTGGAAGACATTGAAGTCATTTCGGATGCTGAAGGCGAAGCGATTATCTCCGTGGAAACCAAGAAGCCGGAGGAAGTAGGATACGGTTCGGATTCCGACTACAACTACACCGTCAACGTTTACGCTGCCGACGAAGGTGATAAGTATTTCGAAGGCAGGGGCTCAGTCAAGGTAACCCGTGGTTTGTTTGAGACAAGCGCCGAGACCTCGGATTATGTCGGCCAAGTAGGCCAGCCGGTCGATGTCACCGTGAAAGCGATTTCGCACAAGGATGGCAGCCCAGTTTCGAATCAACCCGTCCAAATCATCGCCGGGGAAGATAACTGGTCAGGCGAAAACGTGACCTTCGAGGCCATGGAGACGCTGAATGCAACCACCGATGCAAGCGGAGTGGCCAAAGTCACCTATTCTCCGAAGCGTGCTGGATCTTTGGTGTTTAAGGCCATAGCCATTGACACTATGAAGAACAAGATCGAGTCGAGCGCGTACTATTACGTCGAAGGTTCTGGTGTACCGATGCGTCCGGGTGGTCGCCTTGCCGTCACCCTCGACAAGAAGACCTATGAGATTGGCGATACCGCCAAGGCGCTCATTCAAACGGACAAGCCAGGTGGCTTTGCTTTATTGACCGTGGAGGCCGATGAGGTGCTCCACGAGCAGGTCATCAATTTGACCCAATCCGTGACGATCGTTTCCCTGACGATTCAGAAAACCTACGGACCAAATGCAGCTGTTTCGGTGGCGTACATCCGCGAGAAGCAGTTCAGCGAAGCCAGCAGTTCGCTCTCCCTTGCGCTATCCCAACAGAAGCTTAATGTCACGGTGGAATCGGATGCGACGAAGGTTCTTCCTGGCGGGAACATCACGTACCTGGTTACAACTAAAGATCAAAATGGACAGCCGGTATCTGCGGACATTTCACTGGGCGTCGTCGACGAGTCCATTTATGCGATTCGGGAAGATAGTACAGACCCGTTTAAGGGGTTTTTCCCTCGCCGAGACATCTCTGTCCAAACTCGCTATTCCTTCCCGGAGATCTACCTGGATGGTGGAGACAAAGGCGCGGGCAACGTACCCTTGCGCACCAGGTTCTTAGACACCGCCTACTGGAATCCCAGCGCTCAAACCGATGCTCTTGGTCAGGCACGGATTACGGTGCCCTTGCCCGATAACCTGACCACCTGGCGAGCAACGGTTTTAGCCGCGACCGATACTACGGCTGTTGGTATGGCAACTAACAAAGTGGTTGCCTCCAAACCGCTAACCATCCGCCTTCAACTGCCTCAATTCATGGTTGTGCAAGATGAGCAGACCATCACCGCGATTGTGCAGAACGATACGGGTCAGCCTGCCGATGTCCGTGTGGGAATAACGGTGAAAGGAGTGAAGCTTGATGGCAACACGTCACAGACGGTTCGCGTTGAACCGGGTTCGCCCAAGGCAGTCGAGTGGCGGGCAACTGCCGAAACCACGGGCATGGCCGAAGTCGTAGCAAC
>JAFAFM010000038.1 GCA_023423495.1 Armatimonadota bacterium | reverse complement strand
GCGTAGTATCGAGTCTTTTTAGGGCCGAAGAGGTCGTAGCCGAGAATCATGAATGCTCCGTAAAGGAGCACCGCGAAGACCACGACCAGAACACCTACCTTGGCGGCTCCCTGCATGCAGCTAGTTTAACAGGGATGCGGTTGGTGGTGGACTCCTAAGCTAGATTTCCTTGCCTGCAAGTTACTCATCTGCGCTGGGACTGAAAAAATGAGAAGGGGTACAACTTGACCTTATGAGCCTTCTGGCGGCCTCCATCGCGAGCTTTCTTATGGCGAATTCCGGCGACGTCACGCAGAAACTTCCAACACCCTCCCCGGATGCTGTTTTGCACGTCAAACCTCCGGTCTCCCGGTTCGATCTTAAGGCGCCGATTCCCAATTTGCGAAGCGTCATGATGGATTGGGTCGGCAACAGCTACGGCTTGGCCCAAACCATTGCGGCGAGCCAGCGGCTCCAAGCAAGAATCCTGTGGGTCGATGCGACCGCCAATGTCGACCGGGTGAATACACCTGAAAAGGTTGCAACTTTGGTCAAAAATGTCCGACTGGCAGGCTTTAACACGCTGGTATTCGACATCAAGCCGATTAGCGGACAAACGATGTACCCTAGCAAGTTGGCGCCGAAGTTGGTGGAATGGAAGGGCAGAATCTTGCCGCCGGAGTTTGATCCGCTCGCCCAGATGGTGGCGGAATGTCGAAATGCGGGCCTGACGCTCTTCGTTTCCCTCAACGCATTCTCCGAGGGGCACCGTGACTTCAAGGTCGGACCAGGCTACGAGAAAAAGGATTGGCAAACGATCCTATATGAACCGGCGCTCTCCGCCTACTCCGTTTTTAACGACAACTTTCCTGTCAGCCCGGTCTTGAACAAACTTGCGACCAATGGGGACCAGATTGCGGCGTTCAACGATCGAAACGCGCTCCCTGATGCAGGCACGCCCGACATGTATGCGATTGCGTTAGATCGATTTGGCACCGTCGTTGCCACCCACCAGGGCGTCAATGTCCCTGCCGCCAGGGTTCCGAAAGACGGCAGCGTGCTTTTGGGCAAAGGAGCGGCGGGCAACTTCCTCCGAAACCAAGCCCCGATCAATTCCAAACTGCGCTTCGACTCCGTGCCTCGTTTCGTGCCCATTAGCGAACGGCCCGAACAACAGGTTCCGCTGATGGTCAACCCAAACAATCCGGACGTGCAGAACTACGCCGAGGCGATTATCAAGGAGGTCGTGACAAACTATGCCGTGGACGGCGTCATCTACGACGACCGGATGCGATATGGCGGGATCAACGCGGATTTCAGCCCGATCACCCAGCAACAGTTCGAGAAGTACGTGGGGCGTCGTCTTTCCTGGCCAGACGACGTGTTCAAATTCACGCTGAGTCCATCACTAAACAAGGGTGTTGTCCCCGGAGCCTATTACGAAGCCTGGATGACTTTTCGGGCCCAGACTCTCCGTAACTTCATGCTTCGCATCCGAAAGACCGTCAAGGGAATTCGCCCTTCGGCGCACTTCGGCTTGTATGCGGGTTCCTGGTACGGCGAGTATCCACGCTTTGGTAATAACTGGGGAGCCCCCGACCTCGAAGCCGGCTTCTGGTTCTTGACGCCTGAGTACAGCCAAACCGGAATCGCTCCACTCTGCGACTTTATGATCCTTGGCGCCTATTATCCGACGGCGACAATTTACGATGCGATGAGCGCGGGCCTGCCAATAGGCTATTCCGTCGAAGGTGCAGGGCAGCTATCCAACCGCATCGTTCGTGATCAGTCATGGGTTTATGCAGGGATTGCCTTGGACCAATTCAAGAACAATCCCGACGGACTTCGTGCCGCAATGCAAGCCGCTTGCGGCTCGACGCAGGGAGTCATGGTGTTTGACCTTTCCCACGACATCGAGCCCATGTGGCAAGTGTTCGCCCAAGCATTCGCCAATGATCCGAGAGCGGCTCCCCACGCCCAGCCCGGACTTCTCGATGACGTTCGGAGGCGGCGCGCGGCGCGGGACAAGGCCGGAATCAAGGATCCGCCTATCAATATCAACGCCGGGAGCAGCGGCACTGGCCTCTAAGCGCGGTTAATTCGATAGTGCTCGGCCGTCACGCCGTAATAGCGGTCGGTCGAGCCCTGAAATTCCATTCCGATCTTTTGCATGATTCGGAGCGACGCCGCGTTCTGGGGGTAAGCGATTGCATGGAGCTCTTTCAACTCCAGTGTCCCAAATCCGTGCTGTAAGAGCGCCAGGCCAATTTCCGTCCCCAACCCCTGACCCCAATAATCTTTGGCTAGGTGCCACCCGATCTCGATCTCTTCCGCGGGTCCTCCAATACTGAGTTCCAGAGGTTTAAGCAAGCCTGTCCCAACCACCTCGCCGGACGGCTTATGATGCATCGCGGCATAGATATAGGGGCTCTGCTCGTACTTTGCGATCGACTTCGCGAGCCGCTCCTCCATTTCCTCTAAAGAGTTGATGGTAGAAGCCGCTCCGTTTTGCCCTAGATACCGCATGACCTCCGGATCTCCGTACATGCGGAAAGCATGAGGCACATCCTGGAGAGTCCAGGGTTTGGCAATTAGCCGCTCGGTTTCGAAAATCACGGCCTGTACTACGAAATCTGTCGGACAGTAATTCCGGTGGGAGCTTTGTACCTGGTCGGAGGAAGCACACTTGGACGGCTGGTGCTCGGCATGACCAGATCATCCGGGAAGAGGTGCATTCCCTCTGTAACTGTCTTCTTCAGCTTCCGAAATTGGCCGGTGTTTCGATAAACCAATGCAAGCCAGCGATAAGCTCCCTGGAGGGCGTTCCGCTCGGTTTCGGATAGAACTTCAAATCGCGCCCGACCGTTGTTCACCGCCTGCCGGAAGAATCGCTCGGCTTTCACGTAGTCCTTGTCGCGGGTGACCTCAAACATTCCAAACATAGTTGGAATATCCACACAGTCAGGATTCGCCCGATATCCCTCGCGCAGGAATTCTTTCGCCTTTTGGGTCGCTTCTTTGGTGTAACCCATCCCGATCACCATCGCTCCGTTTGTCCAGCCTTCAACGAATTGTGGATCGAGCCAGGTCATCAGCCGGAAGAGCGGCATGCATTGGCGGGGGTCATTCTGCTTGTACTGCATATCTGGAGTCCAAGCGTTTACGGCGCGATCGACGTCGCCAAACACGCCGCGGAAGTCTTTTTCGGCCGTCGGAATGATGGTCGTCTGTACTTTCTGGATGTTGCCCTGCTCGACTTCCCGCTTTTCCGCTTCGCTCAACTTCCGAAACTTTACGCCGTTATGGAGGTAAACCTCGGTGTAATTCCACAGCCACCCGGACGCGCTGGTTTGAAACTGCCCCACCAGAGAGCTGTCCCCCTGATTAGTTTGAATGCGACGAATTTTAGGGTTGGCAATCGGTGAGACATCGTTGGTGCTCCAGCCGATGGCTGCCATCAAACTCATTGCCAAGAAGACAGCAAACCAGGACTTCATATCGCTTTGCGGTTGAACCGGGCCCAGGCTATGGTGACTAATCCGGCGCTGTACACGAACCAGTAACCCAGGAGGAACAGCATGACCCAAATTGGAACGGGCCCCCAGCCTACATTCGCGGCCCTGCCTCCCAGATCGAACAGATTGAACTGCGGCAAGATTGAGTTCAGGAACTTGAACGCAAATTGGGCAACCGGGTTTGCGGATTCAAACCCTGAAGTCATCGCGTTCACTATGATCGCAGAACCGAAGGTAAAGATAAACGCTGTCGTTGCCGCCGCCGCTGGCGTCATATAGATGCTTAGCATCAGACCGAAGGCGCACACCATGGCCAAGCCCATCATCTTTGCAAGCAAATACTGCGCCATGATCACTTCGAAGCTGGCACCAAATCCGTACAGCGCGATTGAGGTCAAGGTCGCCAAAATGCCGAACGCCAACCATGTCACCAGAATCGAGCCAATGAGCTTGCCCACCAACAGGTCCAAGCGGCTAATCGGTCGGCTTAGAAGGGGATAGAGTGTCCTCTGCTTGATCTCCTCGGGCATCATCCTGGTCGAAGTCAAAATTGCGACGATCGTCGAGAATGCACCCAACAC
>JAFAFM010000272.1 GCA_023423495.1 Armatimonadota bacterium | reverse complement strand
CCCAATGGCTCCGGCAGACTCTACCTTCTCCGGCTGCGGATCGCCACAGCCAGCTACAACGAGCAGGGCCAGTAACCAGATGCGGTTCATGGGCTAATCCACGGCGAGCACGCGATACTGGTTGACCCCATTGGGCGAATGAACCGTCACCTCGGCGCCCGGCTGTTGGTTCAACAATGCCTCTCCCAATGGGGAGCTAATGGAGATCAAGTCGTGGGAAGGGTCAGATTCAAACGCACCGACAAGAGTCACCGTGAATTCATCGTCGAACTCCAAGTCCAACAGTTTGACCTTGGATCCCAGATGTGCGCCTCCGCTATTGTCACGCTCTACAACCTTTGCAGTTTGGACTGCCTTTTCAAGCTCGGCAATGCGTGATTCCAACCGGCTCTGATTCAATTTGGCCTCATGGTAAGCGGCATTTTCACGAAGGTCGCCATGCGACTTTGCTTCCCGAATCGCCTCGGCAATCCGCTGCCTGGTTGGTCCCTTTAAATCTTCAAGCTCAGCCTTGAGCTTCGCCAAGCCGTCAGACGTGACTAAAATCTCATTCGCCATGGGAACGAATATTGTAGCATCTGGTTCGCTGATGGCCGAATATAGGGTGAGCGTGATCGTGGTGAGCTACAACACCCGCGAAAAACTGCGTCAATGCCTGACCTGCATTGAGCCTGAACACGAAGTCATCGTAGTCGACAATGCCTCCACAGACGGTTCCCCGGAAATGGTCCGGAAAGACTTTCCTACCGCCAACCTGATCACCAACTCCGAGAACCGTGGTTTCGGCCCCGCGAACAACCAGGGATTAGACGTCATGAGCGGCAAACTGGCGCTGTTCCTGAATAGCGATTGCTATGCCGATCCAGGGGCGATCGGGCGTCTGGCAGCAGTTTTTGAATCAGACGCAGTCGTCGCGGCCGGTGGCAGACTTCGAAACCCTGACGGCAGCCATCAACTCTCCCTGGCCAAGAAGTTGACCCTTTGGCACGTTTTCCTCGAACAGTCCTTTCTGGATTTGCTTTTGCGACCCTTCGGGCTCGGATATTGGGTGACCACCGACTTTCCCCGACGCACGTCGGTACCCCAGGTGATGGGCGCTTGTTTGATGATTCGGCCGGTGGTGAGGTTCGACGAGCGCTTTTTCATGTACTGCGAGGACACGGATCTATGTACGAGGCTTCGCCATCATGGCAAAATCGTCTACGAGCCGACTGCAGAATTCATACACGAGCTTGGCTCTTCGAGCGTTGGTGTTGGACGATGGAAGTCCGTGGCTAGATATAACCGAGGCAAGGAGCTCTACTTCCAAATCCATCGTGGGATCGCCGCCGCTTGGTTCTGTCTAGTTTTAAACAGATTGGGTGCGCTGTTAAGGCTGATGATTTGGTCGGTAGCAACTTTGGTTACCCTCGGCCTCGTAGCGAGATTCAGGCAAAGAAGTGCCCTGTTCGCACGCGTGCTTACTGCTCCGAAATTGGGTCCAGATCACGGCCTTCATACTCGGCGATAACTTGGTCTTGCGAACCCACGCGATGTATTTGTCCATCCTTCAGCCAGATGCACCGATCTGCCACCCGTCGCACCGAGTCCATTTGGTGGGAGACGAATAAGATCGTGCCCCCTCGCGACCGAAATTCATCGATGTACGCGTAACACTTCCGCTCGAAGTCATAGTCTCCAACTGCCAAAACCTCGTCGACCAGCAGAATATCCGCGTCGACATGGATGGCGACGCTAAACCCTAGACGGGCGAGCATCCCGCTGGAATAGGTTCGGGTTGGGGCGTGAATTTGCTCTCCGATTTCGCTGAATTCGATGATCTCCTGGGTGCGGCTTCGCATCTCCTTCCGGGAGACACCCAGGATGACTCCGTTAAAGTAAATGTTCTCAACACCCGTAAGATCGGGGTGAAAGCCAGCTCCGAGTTCCAACAAGGGAGCCATGCGCCCGTTGACTTCGATCTTGCCAGACGTAGGCTTGTAAACCCGGGCGAGCAATGAGAGCAAGGTGCTTTTCCCCGCCCCATTCTTCCCGATAACCGCCACACACTCGCCAGGATTCACCTCAAACGAAATGCCTTTGAGCACTTCGACGTGCTTCAGATGCCGCCTCCGCCACCACAGCAATGCAGTTTTAAGAGAGGCCGCTCCAGAAGTGCTGAGAAGAAATTCCTTTCGGAGGTCTTGGATGCGAATCGAGCCTTTACCCGTCATGGCCTTTCCACAAACCTCCATTTCATGCGATTGAATAGCCAGTAGCCAAATATTAAAATCAAGAAAGAGGTAATCCCTCCTACCCCAAGATATTTCCAACTAATGGGAATAGACCCGACCGTTACCGCCTCGCCGGAAATTCCGCCGGCTGGTTCCATCAAAGTCGGATTATAAGGCGCCAAGATTGCCTTTTTATATGCAGTGCATAGCTGCGCGATGGGGTTTAAATTGAACAGCTTGTATACCAGCCAGCCAGATTCCTGATTTATGTTAGAATTCGCGACTGTCTCATCGAAGTATACAATCGGGCAGAGAAAGAACAGAAGGTAAAGCAAGACTCCTACGACGTACTTTATATCTTCGTAAAAAGTGTTTAGGGCCGAGATAATCAGACTCGAGCCAACGGACAACGCCAGGCTAAAAACTAGCAAAATGGGCACTAAAACAACTGTTGACTGGATTGGAAATGCGCCAGGGTGCAATACATAATTCCCCAACAGGTAGAGGAAAAAGATTCCAAGGGCCAGGACAAAGTTTACAAAGTTGCTTAGAACTGCGGCTATCGGCAGAATTTCCCGCGGAAAATAGATCTTTTTGATCAAGGGCATCGCCGCGATTATGGATTGGGCACTATCCATTAAGCACATCTGGAAGAACATAAATGGCAGATACGCCGCCATGATGTACGCACCCATGTTTGGCTGGTTCTTAAAAATAAACTGTCCGTAGACAAAGGTCATCACTCCAACCGTGAGCAAGGGGTTAAGAAATGACCAAAAGAAGCCCAGCGCGGAATTCTTGTAGCGGATTTTTAGGTCCCGCTGCACCATTACAAACAGTAACTCGCGGTAGCGCCACAGCTCCTTGAGTTCCGCTAGCATCCCGGCGAGTCTACCTTCGCTCTATGTCCAACACTCGGACGCGAATGAGGAGGGGACCCGGATTGCGAATCAGCGACAGCGCAGAAATGTCCGCGTACCACTCCTCCGCAAGCATAACAACTGCCCGCGATTCTCCTTTTTTGGCGCCGAGCGTTGCGCTGTTTAAAATCGCATCGGCATTGCTGGAGAAGAGGTTGAAGGTCTGTGGCAAGCCCCGACGCTCGCTGTTTGCAATCTCCTTGCCCGCGTCGTCCTGAATAATGAATTCGATCGTCACCCGGTCGCCGCTTCGACTGGGCTCCCCCTGGCCAGCTTCCAATACAAATCCGGGCATGTCCATCGGCAACTCCGGCTCTACCGCAACTACCGTCGGCAAGAACGAGCACTGCAGCGCGATCGACAGAAAGTCCATTTATCTGACTGAAGTGACGTTCCAAGCTCTTGATTTGCACCGCTAGTCCGATAAACTAGCCGGGTGCCCTCGGTAGTTCCAGAAGTCGTCGTAGTTGGCAGCGCCAACATGGACCTCGTCACTCGCGTTCCTCGATTTCCATTACCAGGAGAAACCGTTCTAGGGAGCCAGTTTGCGACTTTCACCGGCGGCAAAGGCGCCAACCAGGCTTGCGCCATCGCTCGACTCGGCGGAAAACCAAAATTCATCGGCAAAGTTGGCAACGACTCGTTTGGCCTTCAAATCATAAGCAGCCTGCGACAATTTGGCGTCGACATTACGAATGTCTTTGCCGAGCAGGACATGGTGACCGGTACGGCCATGATCACCGTTGCGGAGTCGGGGGAGAACACGATCGTCGTCGCCGGCGGCGCCAACTCCCGGGTGGACTCGGAATTTGTAAGCGAACGCCTTCGACAACTAGAATTCAACACCGTCCTCATGCAGTTGGAAATTCCGATTGCCACCGTCAATGAGGTTAATAAGAAGAGCAAGATCGCCATCTTAAACCCCGCCCCGGCAATGGCCCTACCCGACGAGATATATCAAGGCTTGGATTGGATTACCCCGAACGAAACCGAAACCGAGCGTCTGACGGGAGTATCCCCGACAAGCAAAGATGCCTGTCTACGGGCAGCCGAATGGTTCTTCGAGCGAGGGGTTAAGAATGTCGTTATCACTCTCGGAGCGAAAGGTTCATACCTTGGCAATCAGAGCGTTTCGGAATACTGCCCCACGATTGAAGTGAAAGCCGTCGATAGTACTGCGGCGGGTGATGCATTCAATGGAGCGCTTGCCTACTTCCTTAACGAGGGAAGAGAACCCAAAAATGCCGTATTACTAGCGAACCGGGCGGGCGCCTTGGCCACGACCAAACTCGGCGCTCAAGCGAGCCTGCCGAGTCGCGAAGAAGTCCGAGCGGTCAGCTCGGATCTGTTTTAGCGGCTTCTTCCGGTTCGGGTCCGTGTGACTTGGCCAGCGTTTCCATTTTTCCGGTGACCATAAAGGCAACGCGCTCGGCAATATTGACAGCATGATCGGCAATTCGCTCTACATGGTGAATCGCAAGCAACAGCCAGCTCGACACCACCACATCCTCAGGATGCGAACGCATTCGCTGATGCACCTGTCCCCTGAGCTGGCGGTATAGCTCATCGACTTGATCGTCGCTTTCGATGACCTTTCGAACGAGCTGCAGATCGCGACGCACGTACGCTTCCATCGAATCACGAATCATGGTTCGGGCAACCGATGCCATGCGCGGAATATCGATTGCGTCGGTCGTTCCAAGCTCCTTATCGATTTTCATCGCAATCTTGGCGATGTCGACCGATAAATCGCCCACTCGCTCGATGTCGGTAATCATTTTCATCGCCGTTCCGATTACGCGAAGGTCGCTCGCCATTGGTTGTTGGAGCGCCAAAAGGCGAAGGCATCGGTTCTCGATGGCCAAATCTCGCTCGTCGATCTCGTCGTCGCGCTTTACAACCTGCAAGGCAAGGGGCACGTCGACGCGAGCTAGCGCTTCAACGGCCTGGGCCAGCATCGACTCGGCCCGACTGCCCATCTCCAGCAGATCGTGCTCCAGTTCGCGGATTTCACTGTCGAAGGCGTGGCGGTGATGGCTCGAAGTTTCCATATTTATCGGCTGGCGGCAGTTTCCGGCTCAGGGACACCGTTTGGATGGTGGCAGAAGTAAGTGCGCTCACCCTCAGTGGTCGCTGGCGGATCGACCACCATGCAGTCAGCTTGGGCGTGCGAACAACGCCCTGCGTAACGGCATCCTACGAACTTAGACCGCGGATCGGGAATTTCGCCGACCGGGGCTTCCGGAAGATGGAGCAGCTTGGTGATGTCCGGCGCAGAATCCAAAAGCGCTTTTGTGTACCAGTGGCGTGGATCGGTAAAGATCTGCTCGGTCGGTCCAATTTCCACAATTCGCCCGAAGTACATCACGGCTACACGATCAGCCAGATATCGCACGGTCGTCAGGTCGTGGGAAATGTAAAGGAATGAACTCCCCAGCGACTGCTGGAGGTCGCGAAGTAGATTCAAGATTTGGGCGCGGATGCTAAGGTCCAACGCTGCGGTCGGCTCGTCGCAGATAACCAACGGCGGCTTCAATGCCAACGCCCGACCGATTGCCACGCGTTGACGCTGGCCACCGCTAAGCTGGTGAGGGTAGCGATCCTTTAGCGAAGGATCGAGACCAACCTCCCGGAACATTTCGTCCAAGTCTCGCTTCTTCCCGACAAGCCGAAGCGGCTCCTGCATTGATCTTGCGACGGTCCACTTGGGGTCCAAGCTGGCGTACGGGTCCTGCCACACCATGCCGACCCTCTCAACCGCGCCCCGCGACGTCCCGTGTACACGCTTGCCGATCAGCTCGATCTCACCGGTGGTCATGGGTTGCAACCCGAGTACGCATCGTGCAAGGGTGGTCTTGCCGCAGCCCGATTCACCGACCACCGCCACGGTTTCGCCCTTCTCGACATTTAGCGAAACTCCGTCCAAGGCTCGCACAATGCCGCCCTGGGAAGGAAATTCGACGTGTACGTCTCTGATTTGGAGCAGGCTCAAGCCTCATCTCCGATCAGGCTCTGACTCCAAAATAACTTGCTGCCCAATTTGACCAAGAAGTCGTCTTTGTCC
>JAFAFM010000171.1 GCA_023423495.1 Armatimonadota bacterium | reverse complement strand
TGACTCCCCTGATCAACGCTGTTCTTAAAGCTGGTTTATCGTTCAAACATATCGAAGCGTCGCCCAATGAAAGGCGGTTTGATTGCGGCAGCGTGAGCGGATATAGATTGGCGGTGCGAGAGTTGGGATCTTGATCGGCGAGGCTTCTGCCCCAGGTAGGTGCGGCATTATCGGCAACCCTAGCGACATTTACGGCGGGGTGGTAGTGTCTTGCTCCGTGCCTTGCCGAGCCCATTGCCGGCTGGTGCCTTCCGACACGGGCGAGTTGCTGCCTGATCCAACTCTTTGGGTGGCGGCCACCAAGCGGTTCCCCCTTGACGGGTATCGAGTCGAGTGGTCTTCCGACGTCCCCCCGTCTAGCGGGTTGGCTGGGTCAACGGCTCTGCTTGCGGCGACACTTGCATGCGTTTTGCATGCTCGCGGAGAAGCGCCGGACCTGTCCAGTTCTGAAGGAAAATCGGCCTTTGCCGAATTGGTGAGGGACGTGGAGCTAAACGATGCTGAAGTCCAATGCGGATTTCAAGACGCTTACATGGCCGTCTTTGGCGGTTTGCAAAAGATGACGTTTGACGGCAAGTCTCCACGCGAAGTCGGGCCGTACGCGGAGATGACCAATCTCCCAGCGGAGCTTCCGTTCCTCCTGATTACGACGGGCGTCAAGAGGCTTAGCGGCTCCGTACACGGACCAGTAATAGAACGGTGGCTTGCCAGAGACAACGAAATTCTGAATGCGGTCTCCCGAATTGCCGAATTAGGGAAAGCCGGCGCCCAGGCCCTCTTAAGCTCAAATTGGCAAATGCTGGCCGACGCCATGAACGAGAACCAGCGGCTGATTGCGAACTGGGGTGGATCTGGAGAGGCAATCGACCAACTGGTAAAAGACTGTCTGGAGTCGGGCGCATTAGGGGCGAAGTTGGCTGGTGCAGGTATGGGGGGAACGGTTATCGCCTTGGCGAAAAATCCATCCGAACTCAGGGACAGGCTTGCGGCAAGAGGCTACACAGGCTTCCTGAGACCATCGATCGAGCCGGGCTTGGAAGTACAAACGCGATGAGATTGGCCGCGCAGTTGTATACCGTTCGAGACTTCACGAAGACCGCTTCGGAATTCGAATCGAGTCTGCGCAAGATTAAAGCCATCGGCTACGAATTCGTTCAACTGTCGGCGATCGGCTGTATGACAGGAGAAAACCCCGAAGTCAGCGTTGATCAATGCCGGAAAATACTCGATGACGTCGGCATTCGGGCGCCCTTAACCCATCGAAATTGGGACGAAATCGCCCACCGCACCGACGAGTGCATCGAGTTCCACAAGACCTTGGGAGCCGAATTAGTCGCTGTCGGATCCATCCCTCCCGAATATCGGACCGAGGGACTGGATGGATATCGAAGGTTCGCGGATGACGCTCAAGCGCCGATCGAAGCGCTTAAGACGGAGGGCTTGAGCTTCGCCTATCACAACCACGCTTTTGAATTTGAACGGCTTGGACCAACGGGCCAGCGCCCGTTCGATGTGCTCGTTGAGTCTTCGTCCGAAGGCTTCTTCTTTGAGATCGACACGTATTGGGTCGTCCATGCGGGCATGGATCTAGGGCAGCTGCTGGAAAAGCTGTCGGGCAGAATGCCGATGGTGCACCTGAAGGACAAGGCTGTGGTCGGCAGCGAAGCCCGGATGGCACCGATCGGGGAGGGAAATCTCGACTGGCCGCACCTGCTGCCCCGTTTTGCCGAGGTGGGAACGAATCTGTGCGCCGTCGAGCAGGATGACACCTACGGAGAAGATCCGTTCGACTGCTTAAAGCGAAGCTACGTCTATCTCCAGAGCCTCCTGTGACGGACCTTCTTTCTAGCCGGCGTCAAATGAACCGCAGACTGGGATATCATTCGCACGGTTCCCCGACGGAAGCGGCAGATGAGTGGACAAAAAGGATTTAACTGGCAAAGGTTCCTTCTAGGAAGCCCAATCGCTACCTCCCGAGCCAGTCACGAGAGACTCTCGCCGCTGATCGGCCTTCCGGTTTTCGCTTCCGACGCTCTATCCTCCGTGGCCTATGCCACCGAAGCCATCCTATCGATCCTTATCTTGATGTCGGTGGCTGCTCTGCAGTACCAGATCTACGTAACGATCGCGGTCTGCATCCTGATATTGATTGTCGCCCTGTCGTACCAGATGACGATCCAGGCATATCCGACCGGCGGTGGTAGCTATATTGTCGCCTCGGACAATTTGGGGACTCGGCCAGGGCTTGTTGCGGGGGCGGCGCTAATGATCGACTACGTGCTTACCGTCGCGGTCTCGATCGCCGCGGGAGTTGCTGCCATCACGTCGGCGTATCCCGGTCTGCACGATTACCTTGTACCGCTATCGCTCTTCTTTATCGCGTTGGTCGGGTTTGCGAACTTGCGGGGCGTGCGGGAATCTGGAGCGCTCTTTGCCATTCCGACCTACGGGTTCGTGGTCGCGATGATCTGTGTCCTGGGGTTTGGTATCGCCAAATCTATCGGCACCCCTGCGTTGGTTCCCCAAGTGGTGGCTCAAAATGGTGAAGGCAAGAACCTCATTGGGTTGGAAGCCAGTTTCCCGATCTGGTTTATCATTTTGCGCTCCTTTGCTGCTGGGTGTACGGCATTGACAGGTGTGGAGGCCGTCAGCGACGGCGTCCAAGCATTCAAAGCACCGGAGGCAAAGAATGCCACCACAACCCTAAGATGGATGGCCGTGATCCTGATATCGATGTTCCTTGGACTGGGGTATGTGGTCCAACACATCCCCGCCTTGGCCCTCCACACCACGGACAACGAGAACTTCCGAACGGTTGTATCTCAAGTCGCGGCGTGGGTATTCGGAAGCGCCACGCATCCGATGTACTACTTCGTGCAATTCTCGACCTTTGCCATCTTGATCTTGGCGGCAAACACCGCTTTTGCCGACTTCCCCAGATTGGCGAGCTTTATCGCCCGCGACGGCTTTCTACCGCGACCTTTCGCCCGCCAGGGCGACCGATTGGTCTTCCACAACGGGATCATCATTCTGTCGATTGCGGCCGGTGTTCTCGTCTGGGCGTTCCACGGCGAATTGGACGGATTGCTTCCGCTTTATGCGGTAGGAGTTTTCACGGCATTCAGCCTCAGCCAGACCGGCATGGTGGCTCACTGGTGGAAGAAGCGACCCAGGGGTTGGAAACCCAAATTTGCCCTCAACCTTCTAGGCTCAGTTCTCTGCATAGCTGTTCTGATTATCATTGCCGTCACCAAGTTCAAGGAAGGGGCATGGGTGATCATGATCCTGCTTCCGATGGTGTTTGCAACATTTGTAGCCATCAAAAAGCGATACGGGAGCATTTCGGAGCAGTTGGCAATTGGGGATGTTTTGCCCAAGATGCCTCGGGGTCACACCTCCCTTCTTCTTGTGCCACGGGTTCACAATGGCATTCTCGCTGCTTTGAATTACGCACGCGTGACCGACCCCGACTGCCAAGCGATCCACGTCGCCATCGACGAGCGTCGGATCCCCGAAATCCAAGAACTGTGGGCGGTTCATGGCGCCAATGTTCCGCTCGTTTTGCTTCGCTCGCCATACCGATCTTTGATCGATCCGGTGCTTGATTATGTAGATGAGTTACTTCGTGAGAACAAAGAGCAAGTCATTACCGTCATAGTCCCTGAGGCGGTTTCGACGAAGTGGTATCACAAACTCCTTCAGGAGAATGTCGCCCAACAATTGAAGGCTGCGCTAGGTATGAGGCCGAATGTCGTGGTCACGAATGTGAAATATTTCTTGAAGTAGCTCCATGACTTATCGATACGGGGAGTTAAAGCCCGCCGAAATGGCGCGACTAATAAACGATGTTGGAGTCGCGGTCCTTCCCATCGGCGCCCTGCAGTGGCACGGCAACCATCTCCCGTATGGGGTCGACGGCATCCTCGCCGAAAATTTCGCAGAACGCCTCGCCGAGCGAGTTTCTGGCGTTCTGCTCCCAACTCTGTATACGCCTATGACGACACTGCCCGCAGAGAGGTCACTCTGCGTGCGGAGTGAAGTTTTCCGTGGATTGCTGTACGATCACTTAAACGGCTTGAAGAGCGCCGGGTTTCGCACAGTTTGCATCGTGTCCGGACATTATCGAGAGGGCCATCAGGTTGAACTCTATGAGGCGGCCACGGCCTTTATCGGCGCGGAGCTTTACGTCATCGCGGCGGCTCCTTTAGAAGTCATCGAAGACGAAACCTTCCTTGACCACGCCGGCCGGTGGGAAACTGCCCAAATGCTTGCCATGAGACCCGACCTTGTCGACCTTTCAAAGCTCAACGGAAAGTTAACGCCCAAGTTGTCGGGAGTTATTGGCGAAGACCCACGGGTCGCAAATGCAGACGAAGCTGCGCACCTCATCGATCAAGCTCTGAATGTTTGGGTGAATTGGGTAGAACAACCCGACATCCGCGCGATCGAGCGGTTTTATGTCCGGAGAATCAAAGTGGTCTCCGAGTACTTGGAAGAGTACGCTGCGCTGAGTTGGGAGCAGGCTATCCGGTCCTGGTGGGATAAAAAAAATTAATCCCCCGATTGTGCTCTTACCCGCGGACGTTGAGACGGTAGCATTTCGGTATGCCACAAGGTTCGCTCAAGGTTGTTATCTGGGATGAAAATCCCCCTCATGCTCCCAAAGAAATTTATCCCGATCAGCTTCGCGGGGCAATTGCCGAGGGTCTAAACGCGCTCGACTCCGGCAAGCAACTGGAAGTCCGCGTGGCGCACTTGGACGAGCCTGAGCAAGGCATGCCTGAATCTCTGCTTTCCGAGACCGACGTTCTGCTCTGGTGGGGCCATGCTCGGCACGGCCAAGTCGAGGATTCGCTGGCGGAAAGAGTAAAGAACCATGTCCGGCAACGTGGAATGGGATTTATTTGTTTGCACTCCGGGCACTACTCGAAGACGTTCAAGGCCGTTCTAGGTTGTACAGGACACCTGAAAGGTGGGTGGCGAGAAGCGGATGACAGGGAAATCATTACCGTCTGCGCGCCGAATCATCCAATTGCGGAGGGCGTTTCGGATTTCACCCTGGACGCCGAGGAGATGTACGGAGCGCCGTTTGACGTTCCCGCACCCGAGGTGCTTGTTCTGCAATCCCAATTTACGGTCGGCAACGAGTACTTCCCGTGTGGCATCTGCTGGACCGTTGGCGAGGGGATCGATCCAAACTTTGAATCCGGCCCCGGAAATGGCGTTGGCCATGGTGAGGGCAAGGGTCGGGTGTTCTACTTCCGTCCGGGCCACGAAACCTACAGGACGTACTTCGACGACCGTGTGCGACGGGTGATTTACAACGCCGTCCGCTGGGCCGGAAGGTTGGTCTAGGATGAGCCAATTCGCGATTTCTTGGCGCTTATGCCGGGGTCGATTTTTGTCCGAAGTTCAGGGACTTTCGCAGGAACAGCTTAACTGGCGGATTTACCCCGGCGCTTTGACCATCGGTGAGATGGCTCTGCATGTCGCGGGGGTAGAGCTCTCATTTATATCTCAGCTTACGGGCTTGCAGCTCACTGACCAGCAAGCCAGGCTAAAAGCGACAGCCACTGAAGGAGTGGTCAACGAAAATCCATTTCCATTCAGTCCGGCCGAAATCACTCCAGAATTGGTGGTGAAGAGCTTGGCCGAATCAGAATCGCTCACCGAGCCGCTCATCGACGCTCCATCAGACGAAATCCTGAATAAGGAGATCGTGAGTGCGCTCGGTCCTGTCATAACCGGAGAGGGAGCGCTCGCCCGATTTGCTTTTCATCCTGGATATCACCAGGGCCAGGCATATCAAATCAAGCAAGCGCCAGGATTTCCCCGCTGAATTCAGGAGCGCTGGAGTTTGACGCTCGCCGAGTTGATGCAGTATCGCTGACCAGTGGGCGTTTGGGGAGCGTCGTCGAATATGTGCCCAAGGTGGCTATCACACCGGGCACAGGTGACTTCCGTTCGCCTCATTCCGAAAGTGGTATCGGAGTGAAATTCCACGGCTCCTTCTTTCGCGTCATAAAAGCTGGGCCAGCCGCAGTGGGAGTCGAACTTCGTGGTGCTGTCGAACAGGACGTTTCCGCACGCAGCGCAAACGTATGTCCCGTCGTCTTTGACATTCCAATACTTACCAGTGAAGGCGCGCTCGGTTCCCTTCTCTCGGAGGATGTGATACTCCTCTTCCGAAAGCTCCTGACGCCACTCCTCATCGGTCTTTACAATTTTTTCAGCCATCGATTACTTAAATTAGACGTCCGTACGTGGGGTTCCGGAGGATAACGCAAATAGGGCCCGGAACGATCGTCCCGAGCCCTCTAATTACCTACGGAGGTCCGAAAAGTTTAGCCTTTGCCGCCAGACTTGGTGCCGCCCGACTTGGACGAACCAGCCTTACTTGCCCCGGTCTTGGAACCAGCGTTGCCGCCCCCCGCGCCAGGACCGCCAGGTCGCATTCCGCCGCGCTGCCGCATGGCTTGTAACTTCTTCATTTGATCCTTCGTGAGGATGGCTGCCATCTTCTTATTGGTTTCCTCGCGAAGGCTTCGGAATGCCGCCATCTTCTGCTCTCGCGAGGTCTTCTGGTTTTCCATGATCGCTTTGCTCTTCGGATCGGTGGACTTGTAGAGAGCGATGATCTTCTTCTTCTGATCCGCATTTAGCTTGAGCTCGGTCGATAAGCGCTCCACTCGCTGTTCCGGTGTCCGCATCTGGAATCGCCGGTTTTGACCACCTTGTGGTCCGCCTTGTCGGCCAGTGTTTTGGCCCGTGTTTTTGCCGGTGGTTTTGCCACCTGTCTGAGCAATTGCCGCGCCGCCAACTACAAGGCACGCCACGACGAGAATAGATTTAAGATTCACTGATTTCCTCCCGGGGGACTGGATGGGCCACGCAGCGCGCAGCCGAGTTTGAACGTTCATTGGTTATAACGCTTTCTGCTACGCAAAGTGCACCTAAAACGCAAGATTTGTGAATGCATACTTCCAGGTGGCTTCGTTTAGGTAGCGCAAATCCACGCCATTAGCTCGTTCGGCCGGAAACTCTGGGACCAATTCTGCGCCATTGCTTGCCCAGCAATAACCGGAGAAACCACCAAAGGATGGAATCACGGCTTGATAAGATCCGGTCTTGGCGAAGACGCGTGCAAACAGCTGCTGGATGCTTTCCAGAGAGTAAGGGCAGAAGAGCAGATTGTCAGCCTGAGTTACCAGAATCCCGTTCTCGGACAGCCTTGCCCGACAGTCCTGATAGAACTCATCCGTGAAGAGCATCTCGCTTAGCGCGCCATCCTCGCCTTCGTAAGTGTCCGTTGAGTCGGCAACTATCAGGTCGTAACTTCTATCTGCCTGCTTTACAAACTTGAACGCGTCCTCAATATGGACATGCATCCGGGAGTCGTCAAATGCGCCGTCGCTCACTCCGGGAAGCCACTCTCGGCTCACATCGATAACCCCGCGATCGATCTCCACCATGTCGACGTGCTCAATGGAGGAATGCTTCGCCAACTCTCTCAGGACACCACCATCCCCACCGCCGATCACCAACGCCGAGCCAGGCTTATGTAGGGACAATAGCGGGATTTGGACCAGCGCTTCATGGTAAGCATGCTCGTCCAACTCTGTAAGCTGGATGTGGTTATCCAACAACAGCACACGACCAAACGCATCCGTATCTAGAACGTCGACGGTCTGAAACTCAGTCTCGCGATGAACCAGATGCTCCCGAACGGAAGCGGTCATAGTGAGCCTGTCGCTTCGGATGGGAAAAGTCAGGGATTGCTGAGCCACATGGGAAGTTTACTTGCGCCGGATGTGGCAGGACGCCATGCCCCGTTTTGCAAAGTAGTGCTGGTGGTAGTCCTCGGCGTCCCAGAACTTGTCCGCAGGTAGCACTTGGGTTACCACCCGGTTCACAAATTCCCCGGAATCCTCAACTTCCTGGATGACCTTCTCTGCCGTCGCCTTCTGCTCGTCAGAGTGATAAAAGATGGCTGACCGATACTGCTCGCCGACATCTGGCCCTTGACGATTCAATGTCGTTGGGTCGTGCAATTTAAAGAATTCGCGCACCAGCTCCTCGTACGAAACCACGTCCGAATTGAACTGGATCTCAACAGCCTCAGCATGACCGGTGTCCCCGTCGCAGACTTCGTAATATCCAGGGCTTTGCTTATGGCCGCCGGTATAGCCTGCCTTCGTGTTCAAGACCCCAAACATCTTGCTGAATTCCAACTGGACGCCCCAAAAGCAGCCCGCAGCAAAAGTCGCCTTTTCGGTTTTCGGATTCGTATGATTCTCCATCTCTGAGACCCTTGATAACTCCGATGAGCATACGCCAGTTCCACGGTCCCACACCTCGAAAAGCGCCACAAGATGCAGAATATGTTCGTGCCAAGCATTCCTGTTGAAATCGTTTGTTGTTCGGTCGACGACTGCATTCAAGCCGCGCTAGGGGGAGCCGATCGCATTGAGCTTTGCGGCGCGATTACCGTTGGCGGCCTCACACCGTCGCTCGGAACATTTCTCGAAGCGAAGCAGCGGATTTCGATCCCCATCGTCGTGATGATTCGACCTCGGGGCGCAGGGTTTGCTTATACCGAGGCAGAGTTTAAAACGATGGAGCAGGACGCTCGGCTTTTTATAGAGGCGGGCGCGGAGGGCCTGGTTTTCGGTTGCTTGCATCCGGATGGTCGGCTTGATGTCGAGCGGATGAGACGGCTCGTGGACATTTGCGGACACCGAGAAAAGGTGTGTCACCGGTGCTTCGACGTCGTTCCGAACCCAGAGGAGACCTTGGAGCAGTTGATCGAACTAGGGTTTGATCGATTGTTGACCAGTGGACAACGGGCCTTTGCAACCGACGGAGCGCCGCTGATCAAGAGGCTGGCTGCCCAGGCGGCGGACCGTATAGAAATCTTGCCCGCGGGCGGACTCAGAATGAACAACAGTGCCGAATTTTTGCAGGAAACGGGGTGCCGTACTCTCCACCTTGCTCCGTTCATCGAACAAACCGACACCTCCACGCGGGGCAATCCTGAGATCGAGTACGCGCCAACGTCTCTTCCCAAGGAGTCGGTCTTTCACCTTACCGACCGTGGCCAAGTCGAGGCCCTGGTTAGGGCAGTTCGGGCCTAGACTTTGGTGAGATCCGGCCGAAGTCTGTAGAACTTGGTTTGCATCTGGACCAAGTGAGCCGCGCCAATCATCTTGGCCTCCTCAAATGGCTTGGCAAAGATGCTAAAGCTTGTGTACCCACCGTTGTCCGTCGGCTTGAAGGGCACATGGATTTGCGGGTGTCCGGTAAGATTCGAGTTGTAGATCATCGGCCCTGCGCTGCTAGTCGCGACGACAAGATCGAAAGGAGCAAAAGCTTCTTGATACGCATGGAAAAGCTTTGTCCGGGCTCGCTCCGCCTGGGCAAATTCCACGGCGGGAATGAATCTTGCCGCCCGGAAAATCTGCGGCCACTGGTTTTCTTTGACCAGATTTAACTTGCCGTCGCGGGTGATTTCGTCGAACATCGTGGCGGATTCCACGGCGATGATCGAGTCCAATCCTGGCGGCACCTGAGGCAATTTAAACTCTGCGACCTCCGCTCCAAGAGATTTTAGGGCGGTGACATACTCGGCGTCCTGTCGGCCCAGCGCGCCGACTTTCACCCCTTTCAGATCCTTGGGCGAACGGTAAACGAACTCCCGGTCGATGGAACTTGCATCCCGGGTGTCACGGCCGAGCAGTTCTGTAAGCACAAGCGCTGCATCTTCAGCAGTCCGGCAGATCGGTCCCACTTTATCCATCGACCATGACAGGCACATCGCGCCGTGGCGACTAATCGAACCAAATGTTGGTCGTAAGCCGGTAACTCTGCAACGCTGGGAAGGGCTGACGATGGAGCCACTTGTTTCAGTGCCGATCGCAAAAGAAACTAAACCGGCCGCCATCGCGCTGGCCGAACCCGCGCTCGATCCGCTAGAACCTTCCTTTGGATTCCATGGGTTCAGGGTCCGACCGCCGAACCAGTTGTCGTTCATCGCCAACGCACCCAAACTTAGCTTCGCCAAACACACGGCTCCGGCTTCCGTCAGTCTTTCGAATACAGCAGAATTCTCGTCGATCTGTTGGCCCCTGAAGGCCTCGGTGCCCCACTGCGTGGGGTAGCCCCTGACTGCGAATAGGTCTTTGATTCCATAGGGAATGCCATGCAGAGGGCTGCGATACCTCCCCTGGGCGATCTCCGCGTCCGCCTGCTTTGCCTGCGCCAGTGCCAGATCTTCCGTGAGGGTAACGATACATAAAAGCCGATTGCCATATTGCTTCAGTCTCCGCAAGTAGATTTGGGTCAGCTCGGTGGACGTCAGCTGCTTACTTTTGATGAGATGACCTAGTTCATCCACGGTCATAAACGCGATGTCCTCGTCGGAGCTTGGCCTAGTCGGTTTTGGTCCGGCCGTGCGAACCTCTATTTTAAGGTCCGGCTCTTTAAACCCCGGAATCTTGTAGATGTTCGAGGGCACTAGCGAGTAGTCGTTCACATACTCGCGGATCGCCCGGAAGCCTGCCCGGTCACTGGCAATGTCACGCTGAATCTGCGTCAATTCTTGGTCGGTAAAGGTGAGTCCTGCGATCTTCGCAAAGCTCTTTAAATCATCTATCATGATTGCGGGAGCTTGGGGCGCGGAGCCAGCTTGGGCGAACGCTGGAAGATCGATCCCAGCCGAAGCGACACCAAGCACCATGGACTTCAAAAAGTCGGCTCTCGAGAAGGTCAGGTCGTCCATCTCTCGGACTATATCACGCGGCAGGGAATTGCGAAAGCGGCCAAGTTTAGGACCGTGATCCGAGAAATCAAAATGCGTCGTCTATCAATTCGCGAGGTGAGGACATGGCAATTTCAGCTGTGAACAAAATTAAAGATGCGACGAAGCATAGTGTGAGTACGGTAAAGGCCGCGCGCGGCGACAGCGACTACGCCTTGGAGATTCGCCGACAACTGGGCATTTCTGCAATGTTAGCCTTGGCTGCAGGCGCAATTGGCTTCTTCGCGTTACGAGCGATGCGCTGCGCGGGTGAGAAGGCCACTGCCCATGAAGACTGGGCGTCAAAGGACAAGCAGCTCGACAAAGACCTTGCAGATTCGCTGGATGCAAGCGACGCGGTCGCCAAGTATTAGGCTTTGCCAGCTTTAATCTGCCGAATCTCCTCCAATACGGTCGCGAGAGATTCGCGTGAGGATTCGGGCGTAGTCGTTTCAAACGGCTCGCCCGATTCCAATTTATCCACGAAGTACTTGAGTTCGACAAAGTAGCCGCCCAAATCTGAAATGTTGCCTCCTCCCGAGGCTTCCATCTTTGCGAACTCCGGTACGCGCGGCTCCTGGCCTGGTTCGTAAATCGTCATCGGGCAACCGTCCATGATTGCCGCTCCGCGCTCGAAGATCGCCCGAAAGGCCATCTTGAACGGCGTGTTGGTCGGCAAATTCCAACCCCCCTCCAAGTGCACGACTGCGCCGGATGCGAAGGTCATTGTGGTGAATGCCTGAGAGGCTCCCCGCTCATCCACTGTCCCCCACGAATTTACGGACTTGGGCGTTCCAAGGAGAAACAGCGCGAAATCGGTGTCGTGGATGTGCATGTCCAACACGCCGCCGCCAGCTTTGCCCTCGTCCGCAAGCCAGTTGTCGGTGCTCCAACTCGGAAACTCACCGTATCGCGTAAGATTGAGGGACAGCAGCCTCCCGAGGGACTGGTCATCCACCAGTTGCTTCAGCAACGCATATTCAGGCCAAAACCGGATGCAATGCCCGATCATCAAGCGAACATTCGCCTGTTGGCAGGCCGATGTCATCTCCTGCGCTTCTTCGACCGTGAGAGCCATGGGCTTTTCACAAAACACGTGTTTCCCGGCTTTGGCGACTTCCAACGTTGCCGTTCGATGCTCATATGTTGGAAGGCAAATGTCGACCGCATCGAGGTCAGGATGCTTCTCCAATAGCTCGGCGATGGTCGCGTATGCAGGCTTGCCGAACTCCTCGGAATACTTCGCCCGCTTTTCTTCTTTGATGTCCACGAATGCTTCAAGCGAAGCGTTGTCCAGCAGCGAATACACGTTAGCGTGCATTCGACCCATAAAACCGCAGCCTACAATCGCAACCTTTTGCATCGTGCGGGAGGATACTTTCTTGAACCTAAAGATTAGCTAAAAGCTTCGCTGAACCTTCGCGATGACGGGCTCGACGTCGGCGAGGGTCATGTTTCGGCCAATTGCGAACTGTTCCTCGAAGACGCTCGTGTTCATGCCTTTAGAGGCCTCGGCCAAGCGAGCCTCATACATTCGCATTTCAATGCCCTGATGGCGCTCGCCAATCCGATCTCGGACGGCATTGCCCAGCCCGAAGATCCGCAAAGCATCGTTGGTGAAACCAAGGCCGAGCAGGGCAAAACCGAAGTGCAACAGGAACCGCCACGCTACAAGTTTCTCGTTCGGCGAGAGGCGATAGGCAGCAATCAGGGTGTTTGCTGCCTTCTCGTACTCATGCAATTCAATTTCAATCCGCCCCTTCACGATCCCGCACATCGACTTGAGCCAACGGTGGCTGGATGCCTTCGCCAGCGCCTCTGCCTCCTGAATCCAAGTAAGGGCGGCGTCGAGCCGATGCTGATAAACCGCCAGGCTTGCAAGGTTGGTCAAGATTGGGCCCACGCGGTTAACATCGCCCGTCTGCCTGGACACTTCCAGGCCCAGCTCGTAATGACGTTGCGATTCTCCGAAGTCCTCTTCCTCCAAAAAGGCGTTGCCCATCGCCATGTAGGCTCTGGCCGCGGACCCTTTGTCGTCGATCTGCTTCGCCAACCTTAGAATGTCGGCAAGGTGCGATTTGGCTTCGGCATAACTGCCGACCCGATGACTCTCCAACTGCAGCGCAAAAAGCGCACGAATCTCTAACTCCGGTCTTGCAAGGTCCTGTGCGAGTCTTCGTCCGCGTCGCAAAAAGTCCACTGATTCGGCAAAAGCGCCGCCGAACCACATGAGGCTGCCCATCGCAATCCAAGTTCCGGCTTTGGTTTCTGGGGATAAAGCAGGATCGATCTCCAACACCCGATCCATCCACGAGACGCCTTCGCTGATGAGACTCTTGCCTTCCCAATAGCGCCCCAATGAGGAGGCCATATCCGCGAAGTCGTCATAACGTCCGTTAGCCTCAAACCACCGCATTGCTTCAAGGCAATTTGAGTAATTCACGGAAATAGATTCCGACCATTCCTCGAAGGTGCCTGCCCGGTGAACCAACGCCAGCAAATATTTGGCGTGCCGACTTCTCAGCTCATCCCGATCTGGATCAGAGAGCAGGCTCTGTCCAAACTGCCGAATCGTTCCGAGCATGTCGAACCGGATGCTTGCCTCGGTCGGGGCAGGATAAATGAGCGACCGCTCCTCCAGTGCCTGCATCTCCTCGATCAGATCCGGCTTTTGAGCGACTGCTTCCGCAGCGCTCAGGTCCCAGCCACCGGAAAACACGGTGAGTTGAAGAAACAGCTCCTTTTGGGCGGAGTCGAGAAGGGCGAAACTTCCATCAAATGACGCTCGTAGGGTTCGATGGCGCGGGTTTGCATCCCGACGCCGTGATTCCAATTGGTCGATGTTGTCTTCGAAGCGCTCCAGCATCTGACCCGGGGTCAGGACGCGTGCCCAACTCGCTGCCAATTCAAGCGCAAGCGGTAGCCCCTCCAGTTTTCGAACCAAGTCGACAATGGCCTGGGCAGTTCTCTCGGTTAGCTGGAAGTCGGCTTTGACGGCTTGTGCTCGATCCACGAATAAAGCAACCGTCGGACTTGCGGCTATGACTTTGAGGTCAGTCTCGTCCGCATCGGGAAGTTCGAGAGGCGATAGTTGCACGACCGTCTCGGACCCGATGCGAAGGGGAAGGCGTGACGTCACGATCAATGATAAGGATGAAATCGATTCCAGCAATTCCGAGATGATCCGACATGACTCATCGGTCGCCAGATGTTCAAAGTTATCAATGATGACCAACGTCGGCCCAAGTTCGGAAAGCCTCCTCGTGACCGCCGCTTGGTCGTTCTCCGACCTTCCTTCACTTTCGATGAGGAGCAACCTCGCAAGTTCATGGAAGACATCGCTAAGTTCCGAACTGTTTGCCAGTGAAACGAAAAACACTTTGGAATCGAAGGTCTCAGATAGAGCCCATCCAGCTTCAATTGCCAGGCGCGTCTTCCCAAAGCCGCCGAGTCCAAGAATGGTGACTAGCCGACTTCTGCCCTGCCGGATCTGGGAAACCACCTGTTCCAGTTCCTCGGTTCGACCGACAAACGAGGTCACCACCCTCGGAAGGTTAGAATACAGCTTCTCTTTCGGCGGTGGCGCTTCCTGCGATCGCTTGGCCGAGTCCGCGTCAAACGTATCCTCTATGTCGATTTCTGCCGTCTGGTCATTGACGAGCGCTTCGGCTCGTAAGCGGTACTTCTCGGCATATTCGGACGGTTCGTCATCGTACTGCTCGAAGGCACGCACCAGATCCTCGTACTGCTTGAGGGCAAGCTTCGGCCTCCCCGATCTCAGATAGAGACGCATCAGGACGACATGTGCGGATTCGTCATATGGATCCAGCAGGAGGCGTCGTCGGGCATACTCCACCGCCCCCTCGGGAGAGCCGACGGCCACGTGGCTGCGCACGAGTTGCTGAAGGGACTTGTCGTAGAGGTCGCCTAAATGCATCCTCTTGTTGAATATCCACTCCTCGTAAAAACCCTCCAGAAGCTCGCCTCGATAGAGATCGACCGCTTGGGACAAGTGCTGGATTTTCTCGCTGTCAGATTCGGACCGGTCCGCTGCTTTCACCAAGCGCTCAAACTCATCCACGTCGGTGGTAACTGTCTGGCTATTGATGGCCAAAGAGTGGTGATCCGTTACCAATACGGAGCCCGGACCAAGCTCTGGCGGGTGAAGCTGGCGGCGGAGCGAGGAAATGGCTTGGTTGAGGCGGTTACGAATGGCAATGGGGTCGCCTTCGGGCCAGAGAATCTCGGCGACGGCTTCGCGAGCATGGCTCTTTCCAGGAT
>JAFAFM010000154.1 GCA_023423495.1 Armatimonadota bacterium | reverse complement strand
GGACTTGATCGGGTGAGATAATCAAATGGGATTCGGCGCCGAATCCCTCGGCGACTTCACGCAGGCGATTGGAGTTCGAGGACGTTGTCGATCCGACAACGAGAACCAAATCGCATTTCGGCGCCATCTGCCGAATCGCGGCTTGGCGATTGGTCGTCGCGTAGCAAATATCTTCTTTTGGCGGGGTCTGCAAGTGCGGGAAGCGGCGTTTGAGCACTTCCATGGTGGCTTTGACTTCGTCCACGCTTAGGGTGGTCTGAGTGAGAACGGCGAGCTTTTCGTAGTGAGGAATGACCAACTCCTCCGCGTCCTGAGGAGTTTCCACCAAAACCATTTGGCCAGGCGCTTCTCCCATCGTTCCTTCCGCCTCGACGTGACCCTCATGGCCGATGTAGATCATGAAAAAGCCCTTTTTGGCGAAGTGCCGAGCCTCGTTGTGCACCTTGGTCACAAGCGGACAGGTGGCGTCGATAATGGTTAAGCCGCGAGAGGCCGAGTCCGCTCGAACTTGCGGCGAGACTCCGTGGGCAGAATAGACGACCACCGACCCGGCAGGAATGTCGGCAATGTCCTCCACAAAGATGACTCCTCGCTCCTCAAAGGAACGGACAACCCATTCGTTGTGCACGATCGCGTGGCGCACATAAACGGGCGCGCCATGAATCTTGAGGGCCAGGTCGACGACCTCGATCGCATACGCGACCCCCGCGCAGAATCCACGGGGTGCGGCGAGCAAAATCTGCTTCACGTTAACATTTTAGACGTTTCACAGAACCGGCTTTGAGCACGTGCAAGGTAGCACTGGGACCTGATGTATGATTGGCCCATGGACCATGCGGCGCTGAATCGAATCCTTGAAGCCAGGGTGAAGGACCTGGCGGGTAAGAGGCCGCCCCGGAACCGAGCGGACCACGAGAAGGGTCTGGAACGCCAACGAGAAATCTTGGCGCGAACGCTCGGGCTGTATCCAGAGCCACCGAGGACAGAGTTGAATGCCCAAGTAACAGGCACCTTGCAGCGTGATGGGTACCGGGTGGAGAAGCTGCGTTACGAATCTCGCAAAGGTGTATTAGTGACCGCGCATCTGTATCTCCCGGAAGGTGAGGGCCCGTTCCCCCTCGTACTCTCACCCCACGGCCACTTCCAATACAAAAAGTCGACACCGGTCGTGCAAGCGCTCGGCATTGGTCTGGCCGCTCTTGGCTTCGCTTGTTTGTTGGTGGACTCCCCCGGTTATAGCTGGGACGACAATGAGCAGAACGAGCGTCGCGTTATGGGAACCCATGATGATCCTTGGTTGACGCTAGGTGCGCCCGTTCAAGGCCAGTACGTATGGGACTTGGTCCGAGGCTTGGATTACTGTGAGGCCCGTAAGGAGATCGACGCCAAAAGAGTTGGAGTTACGGGGGCTAGTGGAGGAGGCACCGCCACGATGTACGCCTTTGCGTACGATCCCAGAATTCAGGTCGCGGTGCCAGTGTGCGCGGCAACGAGCATGGAAATCATGCCCAACAACGGCTGCTTCTGTAACCACTTGCCAGGGGTGATGGAAATCGGCGACCGTTCGGATGTTTTGGCGATGCGTGCACCCTCTCCGCTGTGTCTGATTGGAGCCTCTGACGATCCTGAGTTTCCGCTTGCCGGACACCAGAAGACATTTGAAAAACTGCAAACTATTTACAAAGGCTACAAAGCACAGGACGCTGTTCGGCTGGAAATTATTGAGGGCCAGCATGATTACAACCGTCGGATGCGCGAGGCCGCATATGCATTTTTTGCCGAACATTTGAAGGGCCAGCCCAGAAGGCAGCACGTGCCCGAGCCAAGACCCCTCACGGACGGGCAAACCAATCCGTATGAGGCAGGAACAGAGAAGCATGATTCGCCCGAACTGCTCGTCACCGCTCCCGCCGACCGGCAAACAAAAACCATGCGATCGGTGCTGGAGGAAGGGTTGAGAGAGCCTCATCCAAAAGAATTCGTCGCGGAAAAGCGGATTGCGCCGTGGGCGAAGTATGGGCCCGCGCCGTTCAAGGTCGCGATGCCGGACCTCATTCTCATGGATTCCGGTTCAGGCAAAGCGGACGATCATACGCTGGAACTCCGACGTACCGAACTCAACATCCGGATGCTGATTTATCTGGGGTTGAGCCCAGCGGAGTTC
Source organism: Armatimonadota bacterium (assembly GCA_023423495.1). Taxonomy (GTDB): domain Bacteria; phylum Armatimonadota; class Fimbriimonadia; order Fimbriimonadales; family Fimbriimonadaceae; genus 55-13. Next base: position 2,447 of record JAFAFM010000154.1, on the reverse strand, counting down.
TTGGCTCAGATTCTCCATATGCATCTTCCCGGGAAGCCGGAGACTTGGGAGTCGGATGCCCTGACCGGCGATGCTTTGAGTTCCATGATCGCCTCCGTGCGGACACTGGTGAAGTCCGCCGAACCAGCCGACCCGGTGAAGTTGGTGAAAGCAGTTGGGAATTTCAGCAGCCTCGTGGCGATGCATTTCCAATTGCTTCGGCCAGGAATCGAGATAGATTGCACATATCAGCCGACATCGTGGCTCGAGTTGTATGAGACGCAGGATGTTGGAATGCTTCAGCCAGCTGCACGGTACTTGAAATGGCCGTTTACTCAACGGGCTTCAGAAACGCCAGAACATAGCCCACCCGCTGTTGACCTGTAGGTTCCGGCATTAGGGTTACGGCATAGCGTTTGCCCTTGTCACCGGATCCGACTGTGCCTTCGAAGTGCATGGTTTCCAGTTGATTGAAGCTATGTTCGAAACTTTCGGTCCAGGTCTGGAACGGGCCTAGCTCCTGGTTCAATTCTTCACCGACTTTGCCGAGAAGAGATTGCATGGCTGGGCCGTTTGCTTCGACTACAGACATCTGCCGGTCGAAGCGGATGAAAGAGACGTCGGACTCTTTCAGCAGGTGCTCAACGATGTGCCGCATGAGACCCGTCGCCTGCTCTAATGCCTTGCTGCGGCTGATATCCGTCAAGATGGCGGCATGGCCATAGAGGTCCCCTTCTAAGTCAAAGATGGGCGCCGTATCGACGTAAGCCCAAAGATCAACCCCGTCTTTTCGCTTGAACCGGAAAGTGAAGCGAGTGCGGGTGCCTCCAATCGGACCGGTGGCAATGAGCTCTCGAAGAGACTGTCGCGAGGCGTCATCGAGGAAAGTGGACTCATCGTTGCTGAGGATGTCTTGCACGGAGCAGGCGAACATGTCTGCGAGCGCCTTGTTGGCAAAGAACGTTCGATGCTGGGTGTCCACCATCCACACACCCTGGGAAGTGGATTCCAGGATACGGCGGAAGTTTGCCTCGGTTTCTTCCAGCGATTTCTGAGCGCGCACGCGGTCGGTTACGTCGATGCCGATCGACCATGTCGCCCAGCCTTGTACCGGCGCTTCCTTGGCGCGGGAAGACCATGCAATGACCTTCTTGGTTCCATCCGCGCAGGTGATTTCAACCTCATGGTTGCGGAAGTCACCGATGTGCTCCTGAAAGCGACCGAGTACTTCTGCACGCGTGTCTTCGTTGGGAAGGCTTCGTTCGAAGACCGTGCCGTCATAATACTGTGCCGCGGAGTAGCCAGATAGGCGTTCGCATTCCTTGTTGACAAGGATGATCTTGTGGTCCTCATCGAAGGCGGTGAACATCACCGGCATGTTGTCGACGAAGACGCGGAGCCGTTTCTCGGATTCTGCAACCGCATCTAAGGCGGTTTGGACAGCTTTGGCGAGCACCTCGGTGCGACTGGCGGCGCCGAGCTTTGCCCGCATCCGATCCCAGTAGGTTCTAACTGTCTTTTGGCCAATATCAAGGCGGAGCGCAATTTCCTTGTCTGTCAGGCCATCGCCCGCCAAGAAGAGGACTTCTTTTTCACGCTCCGATAATCCGACCTGTACGTCAGGTTCGTTCATGCTGCTTCTGGGGCTGATTATCCATGAATCGCGCGAAACACCGCGTCATGGAATCTCGGCCGCAATTGGATGATCTTTGTATTTTCGCTGGTAGGGTGGACTCGATTAGTTAGGAGTATGGCGTAGGTTTGGTTTTCGAAGTCTCCCCACACGCAGGTCCCGGTGTAGCCGGTGTGGCCGAAACTGAGTTCCGAGAAAAGAGAGCCGGCGCTCGATCGGTTCCCGGCATTGGTGTCCCACCCCAGACCTCGGCTGCTCCGATCGGATTGGCGTCGTGTGAAGAGGTCGATCGTTGAAGATTTGATAAGGTCTCGTCCTTTGTTAAGCATCATCGTCATAAACTTGGCGAGATCGTCTCCGGTAGAAAACAGGCCGGCATGCCCGGCAACTCCCGCTAAAACCATCGCGTTGGGATCATGGACTTCACCTTTGATCCAACTCGTTCCATCGGGCTGCCGTTCCAACTTACGAACCGTTTCGGTGTCGCGACCCCGGAGCTTCCGAAGGTCAGCCCGCCAGGGTTCGATGCCTTCGGTGGGCGCGCAGCGTTCGCGGATCTGGTCGACCGGGGCGTACATGGTCGTGCCCATGCCCAAAGGCTCGAACACGCGTTCGTTGAGGAAGGCAGTGAAAGTGCGACCGCTGAGCGTCTCGATGAACTTTCCGAAGGTGATCATCCCCAGATCGCTGTAAACCATCTTTTGTCCGATGGGCTGGGCGAGTTTCTCCGCATATATTGCCTCGATAACCTCTTCAGGCGTTTTGGCGGTTCGTTGGTAGGCTCGAAAGGCCACTAAGCCGGAGTCGTGAAGAAGTAGATTGCGGACAGTTACCT
>JAFAFM010000214.1 GCA_023423495.1 Armatimonadota bacterium | reverse complement strand
GGACCAGTCGACTCCACCTGTTGGCATCCTGCCGGCGATCGAGCCTTGGATCCGCTCCCAATAGGCTTGGAACTGCCCCTCGGTTTCGAAGACATGGGTCATCTGAGTCTTAGCGTCGGAGAGCGCTCCCTGCCGGTACGTTCGCCAATTAATTTGGTCCTGTCGGCCAAATTGCGAGTGGCTTGCGGCAAATGAGCATAACAGAGCGGCTGCTGCAACCGTCTTGACGATGAAGGACGAAGGATTCATGTCCTATATTGACGCACGGATCGGCGCACGGTATCGTTGGCGAAGCGGCAATTCTACGGGGGTTCGCCGGAGAGGCCGAGAGTGTCATCATAAGAAGATGCGCCGCCGGGGCCAAAATCGTTTGGCCTACCATCCCACTGAACGTCTTGAGCTCGTAGAGGGCCTGCGGGGCGTGGCTGCGCTCTACGTGGTGCTTTCCCACTTCGTCAACATCGTCGACCCCAGATTTCTCGAAGGCAAAAGCACCGCGCCGCAATGGCTCCAATATGTAATGGCGCCGTTCACGCACGGACATCTCGCCGTCGCGGCGTTCATTGTCCTCTCTGGTTTTTGCCTGCAGCTCTCCCTGTTCAACGGTAAGGATGGCCGGATCCACGACGTAAAGCGCTTCTTTCAGCGTCGGGCCTGGCGCATTTTGCCCGCGTATTACGCCTGTCTGGCCTTCTCCGTGGCTGTCTGCGTTTGGGTCACCCAATACCAAACTGAGCTCCCTTACATCCAATATGTGCCCGTTACACGCGAGAACCTGCTGGCCCATATGTTTCTGGTGCACAACCTCTCCCCCGCATGGATGTACAAAATCAATGGGGTGCTCTGGAGCATCTCCATCGAGGCGCAGCTATATCTGCTTTTCCCGCTTCTCGTCCCGCTGCTCTTCAAAGTTGGACGAATGGGTCTCCTTCTGGGAGCAAGCCTCATCTCCTCCGGACTGCTGCTATTTCTGCCCGTCACCACGAAACTGTATCCGTGGTATTTCCCGCTCTTTTGCCTCGGGATGGTTGCCGCCCATTTCGCATATCGGCCAAACCTTCGAGTTGGAATTCAACCAAGACTAGCCTCCGTCGTACTCTGGCTCGCCATCTTGGGTGTGGGGTTGACGGCAAGCATGAAGTCGATCCTCCCGAGCGACATTCTCATCGGACTTGCCGTCGCCTGCCTAATTTACTTGGGCGCAGTTGCACCCTGGCTTAGAATTCCCGGAATATTCGGATGGCGACCCTGGGTCCAGCTCGGAGCATTCTCCTACAGCTTGTATCTCCTGCACCATCCCATCTTGCAGACGCTATTCGTCTACAAACCTGAATGGGCAAAGGGGGATGCGATGGAAATGCTGTATTGCATGGCGGTCGCGCTGCCCGTCGCACTTCTAGCCAGCTGGGCGTTCAGCTTGGTTTTCGAACGACCATTCATCTCGAAGAAGGCGGGAAGCCGCCAAACCGATCGGATGGATGACTACACACCGATCGGACTTCCACTTCGTACACTGGGAGCTACGCCCACTTACGCAACCGTGATGATGGAAGAACCGGTGTCTAATCCGTCAAGAACTTGACTTTAATTGCTGCGACTTGGCGCTGCATTCGAATAATCACGTAGGGCGTTGTAAGGGCTTGAGTCACCATTTCATCGGAACGCGGCTTATTGATCTTGGCCTCGACCTGCAGTCGCTGCACGTCGATGTTGGCGATGCGCTTAACGTCGATGCTGTATCCGCCGGAAGGTTGTCGGCCAGCAAAAACCACGATGAGTTGGTCCGTGTTCCAGTCCGTATTCTTCACCAGGCGTTTGACGCGATCGTCACCATGCTCCTTCGCAAACTCTTCGAATGCTCGCTCGGTTCGATAAACCCTTAAACCGGCTTCGTTCTCGCCGGAATGCACGCCACGTTCGACAACTTGAAATCCAACATCGGGACGACCCTGCGCAAAGCTAAGCAACGTCATCGCTCCAATCAACAAAATAAGCAGACTCTTCATCCGACCACCAACCTTACGACGAATGAACAGCAGATTCGTTGCCAAAGCCAAGGACGTTAGGTCCTATTGCCCCGGCGGTCCCTCTCCGATCACCTTCGTCCAGTAACCCACCGATCTCCATTCACCCATTTTGTATCCCATGTCCGGGAACACTCCGATCTTTACCATCCCCAATGATTCGTGCAGCTTGATACTTGCTTCGTTTGGAATGGTTATGCCCGCCACGATCGTGTGGAATCCCTGTTCCTTGAGCAATTGAAAAAGTAGGCAGTAGAGTTCCTTGCCTATTCCGCGTCGGTGGCAGCTTGGATCTACATAAACACCCACTTCAGTGGTCCATCGATAGGCTTCGCGAGGTTTCCAAACCCCGGCACGGGCGAACCCACGCACGATGCCGTCGAGCTCCGCCACTACCCAAGGATAAATGCCGGCCGCACCATCGAATGCGGTCTGGGTTGCTTCCAATAAGAGAGGGCTAGTCCCGAAATGACCGAATTGAGTGAGAATGGCATCGTTTTCGATCTTGTTGATCGCTTCCAAATCCGCCGCCGTCGCGTCTCGAACCACCCTCAAATCTTACCGATTTCTGCGGTAGCATCCGGACTATGGCAATTGATGGAAAAGCATGCCTGTTGAATGAGCCCGGGCAAGCAGCGGTTGTGGAAGATATCACGATCGACGATCCCGGACCCAACGATGTTTTGATCAAGTTGGTAGCCAGCGGCGTTTGCCACACGGATCTCACGGTCAAAACCCTCAACGGAAACGGCATGAAGTTCCCAATTGTCCTTGGACATGAGGGAGCCGGAATCGTAGAGAAGGTCGGCAGCGGTGTGACCGACTTAAAGCCCGGCGACCCCGTTGTCATTGCTTATCGTGCCCCTTGCCAGCAGTGCCCCGCCTGTAAACGTGGCGATCCAAGACACTGCTACATGGCTCTTCGTCCCCAGCCGAGCATCAAGCGGAAGCGGGACGGAGCTGTTTGCTCCCAAGTGCTTCGCTGCGGAACGTTTAGCACCCATACCGTGGTTCATTCCAAAGCCGCCATCAAGATGCCCGAGAATATGCCGCTCGACAAAGCGTGCCTCATCGCTTGCGGAGTCATCACCGGAGTGGGAGCCGCAATGAACACGGTGAAAGTCTTCCCCGGTGCGAGAGTCGCGGTCATCGGGTGCGGTGGCGTCGGACTGAGCGTCATCCAAGGGGCCAAATTGCAGCACGCAAGCCAAATCATCGCCGAGGACGTCAATCCCGTAAAGCTCCAATGGGCAAAGGACTTTGGCGCGACCCACGTGGTTAACGCAAAGGAAGTAGACGCGGTCACTGAAGTCCGGAAGCTAACCGAGGACGGCTGGGACGGTGGCGTGGAGTTCGCCTTCGAGGCAACCGGCATCCCAATGTGCACTGAGCAGGCGGTCAAGATGCTGAGCTACGGCGGAACGGCCACAACCATCGGTTTTCCTGCCGCTTCGGATGCCGTCAACCTGAACCTGGGTGACATGGCGACCGGCGTTTATTGGAATAAGGCGGGGGTCGCCGTATGCCACTGCGGCGACGCCCTCCCCTCGCACGACTTCCCGCTCTTGGCGCAGCTTTATCTGGATGGGAAATTAAAGCTGGACGAAATGGTGACGCGAAAGATCGGGTTGGACGACGTCGAGGACGCGTTTCACGAGATGGAGACAGGCAACGTCATCCGCAGCGTGATCATGCTCTGAAGCCTTCCAGATGCCGGCGTCGCATGGACGGCTCGGTCGAGCCTCTTACTGGACCGGACCGCCGATGCCACTCCCTAAACTACAAACCCTTGTCAGCAACGAATTTGCAGATGTCTGCCAGCCGGCAGCTATAGCCCCATTCGTTGTCATACCAGCTAACTACCTTCACCAAATTACCAATCCCCACGGTGTCGGGAGCGGAGAAGATGGAGCTGTTTGTGTTGCCTCGTAAATCCGTGCTGACGAGCTGCTCTTCGGTATACGCAAGGATGCCCCTCATCGGACCTTCCGCATATTCCTTCATGGCTGCATTGATCTCTTCGACCGATGCCTCCTTCGCCAGAAGGGCGGTGAAATCTACTACGGAAACGGTCGGCGTCGGAACTCGGAAGGCCATGCCGGTGAACTTGCCCTTGAGCTCGGGAATAACAAGGCCGACGGCTTTCGCCGCGCCGGTACTGCTGGGGACTATGTTCTGAGAGGCGGCTCGGGCGTCTCGCAGATCCTTGGCCGCGGTGTCTTGTGTCTTTTGAGAATTTGTGAAGGCGTGCACCGTGGTCAAGAGACCCTTTTCAACTCCGAACCTCTCGTGCATAACCTTTGCGACCGGTGCAAGGCCGTTGGTCGTACAGCTTGCATTGGAAATGACGTGGTGGTTTGCGGGGTCGTACATGCCATCGTTAACTCCCAGCACAATCGTGACGTCCTCATTCTTCGCGGGAGCAGAGATGATGACTTTCTTTACACCCTTGTTCCGGTGGGCTACGGCCTTCGTGGCGTCGGTAAAAAATCCAGTGCACTCCAAGACGATGTCCACACCCTCGGTATCCCAAGGAATGGAGCCCGGATCCTTCTCCGCGAAGACTTTAATCGCCTTGCCGTCGACGTGGATTTCGTCGTCATCGAAGCCAACTTCGCCGTGATAATCCCCGTAAGTGGAGTCGTGCTTGAACAAATGGGAGTTCGTTCGCGTGTCGGTAAGGTCATTGATTGCAACTACTTCGACATCGTTGGGATGCCTTTGCAAAAGGGTGCGGAGAGTGAGGCGGCCAATTCGCCCGAAGCCGTTAATTCCAATTCTTGTAGCCATGGTGTTTCGGTTTTGGGCAGCTGCGCCCGCTTTCTAAGGATACCGAAGTCGCCTAGGGTTCCCTGAGAATCCGTAGGCTCAATATCCAACCCACGGTGACGCAGAGGAAGCAACCTACAAATGGCGAATAACGTCCGAAGGACTCACCCAGCCCAACGTGCTGCAGTTTGTCGTACATCCACGATCCGATCGGCGCTCCGATGATCGCACCAAGACCTTGGGCCGTCATGACCGCGCCGAGATTCGCGCCACGCTTCTTGGGGTCGATATCCGCGACGCTTGCCATCCAAGCCGGAATGGTAAGCAAGAAACCGATTCCTACCGGTAAGCCGCCGATTGCGAGCAGCCAAGGGCTTCGCAGAACTGGGATAACCGCTCCTGCGGCGATCAACGCCAGACCAGCTGCACAAAGTCCCATCCCCACGTGAACAGCCCTTGCCCGGCCGATTCTCTCCCCAAACCGAGACATCGGAACGCTGGCGATACCCATCGCAATCGCCCCCGGGAAAATGAGAAATCCGATTTGCGTTTCGCTCATGCCGAATTGCTGGATCGGAAACAGCTTGAAGATCGCCATCGGGAAGCCAATCCCGGCAAACGTCACGACGGCAATGATCAAGTACGTGGGAATCTGGCGGGCTGACTCTAAGAACTCTCGTATATTGAAGCCACCGTGCTCTTCCTGACTCTCTTGGGAATGATGCGCGGCTGGTACCAGCTTCCAAACTCCAAGCGTCACCGCGGCGAATAGGACGGCTGCCAAAACCAGGCCAGCCCACTTCACCCCGGCCAAGTCATTCGCGATGCCTCCAATCGGCAACGCGAGTGCGATTCCGAGCATGTAACAAAGATTCAGCAGAGACATAGCTTGCTGCCGCTCCCGATCATCTACGGCATCTCCCATGGCGGAGAATGCAGCCGGCCAAAGCATGGCCGCTCCGAGTCCATCGATGGCCCGCAACACCACGAAACACAGGACTTCAAACCAGCCTCCCCCATGCGGAACGAACAGGCTGAGAATGGAGGTGCCGACCGACAGCGCGGGCCCGAAAATCATCAACTTCTTCGGTCCCACCCGGTCAGCTAAGTGCCCCATTGGACCCTTGAAGATCGCTTCGCTGAGGAGGAATGCGACCAGCACCAGACCGATAACCGACTCGCCAAACCCTCTGCCGCTCGGCAACCACGCGTTGGGGTTCTGTGCCGGAGATGCCAGATACACCGGCATGGTCGAGAGATTCATCACGCCGTAGGCAATCTCGGCAAGCAGCGCAATGACTAGCAGCCGATAGACTGCCGGTTTTTTAATAGGGGACTGCGGGACGCTTGGTATCTCCATGGTGGAGGGGTTATCGATCATTTACGAGTCCCTGACAGAAAAACAGTTTACATAACGACGTCGTTGCACTCTGAACCAATTCTTCAAGCTTACGCCGATGTCCAGACATGACGAAGGGAGGTCCGAACTGAATCAGACCTCCCTTGATTGCCATTTTGGCGTGAATCTTATCGCTTAACGAACTGGAAGCCGCGTCGTGCTTTCTTGCGTCCGTACTTCTTGGATTCCTTGACACGCGCATCGCGGGTCATGAAGCCACCTGCACGGAGCTCCTTGCGAAGCGTCTCGTCGTACTCCACGAGAGCTCTCGCAATGCCGAGCTTGACGGCGCCAGCTTGGCCCGTGATTCCGCCGCCTTTGGCTGTCGCTCGGACGTCCCAGCGACCATCCATTCCGAGATGGACCAGTGGGCTCTTTACCAAAATCTCGAGAACAGGTCGTCCCAGGTACTTGTCGAACTCACGTCCGTTGATCGTGATCTTTCCCTCGCCCGGCACCAGCCAGACTCTAGCGATCGCTCTTTTGCGGCGACCGGTCCCGTAATTGCTTTGTGTTGCTGCCATAGAAATCGTTAGTCCTTCTTAATGCTGAGCGGCGTTGGGTTCTGAGCCGCATGGGGATGGTCGGTGCCGGCATAAACCTTCAATTTCTTGAAGATCTGCTTACCGAGTTTGGTCTTGGGAGTCATGCCCCAGATGGCCTTCTCGACCAGCTTGACGGGGTCCTCTTCCAGCATCTTGCCGCGGGAGACGTTCTTAAGTCCGCCGGGCCAACCGGTGTGCCAATAGATGAGTTCATCTTTCTTGCCGCCGGTCAGCACGACCTTATCGGCATTGATGATAATCACGAAGTCGCCACAGTCGGCGTTGTAGGTGAAGGTGGGCTTATGCTTTCCGCGAATCACCTGGGCAACCTGCCCAGCGAGGCGACCGACTGGTATGCCCGCGGCGTCGACCACATGCCATTTGCGGTCGATCGATCCTTCTTTAGGTGTATATGTCCTGTTCATTTTTTCTATCCAAAGTGACAACGCGGGCGCTGTCGGTCTACCGAGCCTTTCGGCTCGCTTCCGGCTGGTCCAACTCTTGGAGCCTAAGCCAAATTGCGAAGCTATTCATCGTTATCGTCGGGCGGTTCCGTCCGCGCATCAAACCCTGGTACGTCGTACCGGACCTCCAAAAGGGTTAGCCCCTTGGCAGGAAGCACAACGGGCCACTGCATCGAATTGCGCTCCTCGGTCAATTGGCGAGCGGCATCTTCGACCGGCCGATGTCCTCGGCCAATTTCAAACAGCATTCCCGCTGTCCGACGCATCATTCCCCGCAGGAAAGCATTACCATGTACGGTGTAATGGACTTCATCCCGATGTGAGTCCACCGTCGCGGAGAAGATTCGGCGTTTTGTATTCAGCACATCGGGCCCGACCTCTTCGGTGTAACCCCGAAAGTCGTGATGCCCCACAAGCGCTTGAACAGCCTCCTGCATCAGGGGCAAATCCAACTCCTTCCAGTGAACGTGGGTATAGCGTCTACGAAAGGGATCGAATTCATTAAGTAAGAACCGGTATCGATACACCCGACCCGTCGCACTGAACCTTGCATGGAACTCGTTGGACACCTCCTCCGATTGCACGATCCGGCAATCTTCGGGAAGCACTTTATTGAGCACCAAACGCCAAGTCTCGGCTGGCATAGGGTTGGTGGTATCGAAATGAACGCTTGCGCCATAGGCGTGAGCGCCCCCGTCCGTACGGCTTGCGCCGACGATTTCGATTTCCTCACCGGTTGCCCGGTGAACAGCTTCTGTCAATGTTCCGTGAACAGTTCTCTGATCACGTTGCGGGGCGAACCCACAAAAATCGGTTCCGTCGTAGGCTACAGTCAGCCTAACTCTTTTCATTTTGCTGCATTGCCGATCTCGAAGGAGTCAGCCAGTGCACGCGATTTTAGTCGACCAACTCCAACACTGCGGTCGGGGCGGCATCGCCTCGGCGATTGCCCGTCTTCACCAGTCGGGTGTAGCCACCATTTCGGGTCTTGAATCGGGGGCCAATGTTGTCAAACAGGTGCTTGACCAGGTCCTCACCATTCAAGAGGCTCTTCCGACCAAGGATCTGCTGCTTCTCGAAATCAGTCTTGCCCGCAAGTTCCTTCATCGGCTTCGGGCTGCTGCTGCTGTGCCCAACCAGGACGCGTCGCGCTCTGCGGCGTGCATCCAAGCTGTCCTCTCGAGAGAGAGTGATCAGCTTCTCTACGAGCCGCTGCAACTCCTTTGCCCGACCGAGGGTCGTGCGCACATAGCCGTGGCGAATGAATTGCCGCTGCAGGTTGGTGAGCAGGGCGCGGCGCTGATCGCTCGGCAGACCTAGTTTTCTTCTATCTACAAGATGTCTCATTTCAGTTCAAACCCTTAAATCTTAGAAATCGTCGTCGTCGTCATCCAACAGATCGACCGATCGGAAACCGCCCTTCGGTGGCTTGAGCTCGATTCCGTGCTCCGCAAGCTTGTCGCGAACTTCAAACAGCGACTTCTTACCGAAGCCTCGAATGCTCGTTAGGTCGCTCTCAGTCGCAGTCGCCAACGCGCGAAGCGTGAGCAGACCAGCTCGTCGCAAGCAGTTGAATGTGCGCTGCGAGAAATCCAATTCTTCGATTCGGAGATCCGGAATCTTGGAAACGTCACTGGTGACATCCTCTTCGATTCCCAGGTCCGCTTCAAATCCGGAAGCGCCCAGATCAAAGAACATTCGGAAGTACTTATCCAGAATGTGCGCGGCCTGGCTCAATGCGTCGTTAGGCTTGGTGGCACCACTGGTCCAGATGTCCAG
>JAFAFM010000043.1 GCA_023423495.1 Armatimonadota bacterium | reverse complement strand
GGCATAAACGCCCGCCGATAGTAAGAATCCAGCTCCAATCGACTTGGACTGACCGATGACGATTCCAATAATAACCGGCATGGCGATTGAAAAGACGCGGCCAACGTTGTAAGCCATTCCCGCACCTGTCGCCCGTACCCGGGTTGGAAACAGCTCGGGGAAGTAGAGGGCCGAAGCGGCCGAGATTCCGATCGCGAAGAAGTTGATGATCGGCAGCAACCACAACAGGGTCGTGTAGTCGGTGCCCAACCGAGCGACAGCAACGACGGCGATCGGCGTCAGGGCGAAAAAACTCGCAATGGTGACCTTGCGCCCGATCCGCTCGCAAAGCCAAGGCACCAGCAACACACCAAGCAGCGTGCCGATGTGAGAAATCAGGATGCCAAAGCTCTTTCGCTCCGCGATCGCTGCTTTATCGAGATGTGCGTTCGCCGCATCCAGAAGGTTCGGAGCCCAGAAGGTGGCCGTGCCGGCACCAGTGACGACGACCGAGCCGATCACCATCGCCAGAACAACGTTTCTGCGCCATTGGGGATTCGTCCAAAGCTCTAAAAATGGACTTGACGAGCGGCTTTCATCCGACCTTGTGCTTTCTGGTTCCTTGACGAAGAACCGTATCCCAACACAGATGGCGGCCGGGATCAGCCCAACCAAGTACATCGCATGCCAGGAATAGGATTTCAGAGGAATTTGGGCCAATGCCGCCAAAGCAGGTCCAAACGCAGCCGCACTCTGCAACATGGCCGCGGCGACCGCACGCGCTCGATTCGGCATCACCTCCGCCACCAAAGCCGCGCCCGCTGCCCACTCCCCGCCAATGCCCAAGGCTGTTACAAACCGCATGAAGCCAACTTGCCAAGGTTCGTTGCAGAAAACGGTTAACCCGGTGAAGATGCTGTAGACCAGGATTGTGATTGTGAGCGTTCTGGTTCGGCCCCACTTGTCGGCAAGGATGCCAAAGATCAGACCTCCCAGAGCCCATCCGGCTAGAAAAATGCCCTGAATCCAGCCTTCTGTGGCGGTCCCTCGTTCTGCATACGCAGCTTCCCCCATCATCTCCTTCAGCATCGGGGTCTTGGTGAAGTTAAAAATCGCGGCGTCAAAAACGTCAAACACCCAACCGAGCCAAGCGACTAAGAGAATCGTCCACTGGTACTTGCTGAGCCTTAAGCGCGCCGAATCATCCGCGGGGGAGATCATCCGTGAGGGTTATAGCAGGTTCTCGGACTAATTGGAACGCATGACAGACCGCGGGTAACCTCAGCCTCCATGGCCAAACACAATAAGAACTGGTACCGGTTCGTGAATTGGCTTGTGCGAAACGTTTTCTTTGGCCTCGTCACGGGCGGATTGCGCTCCCTTGGTAGGGAAAACGTGCCCAATTCTGGAGCCGTGATCGTCGCTCCGGTTCACGTCAGTCACCTCGACCCTCCGGCAACTGCTTGCGCCATGCCGCATCGCCGACTTCGGTTCATGGCGAAGGAAGAACTATTTCGGGGAATCTTCGGGAAGATCATCGCGAGCTTGGGCGCGTATCCGGTCCACCGTGGGGATGGAGATATGGAGGCAATCCGCAAGTCCATCGAGATGCTGAATGAGGGCGAGGCGCTGCTGGTGCATCCCGAAGGAACGCGTGGAGACGGAGTAACCATGCAGCCGATCAACAAAGGCGTCGCCATGCTTGCAAAGCGGACGGGAGCGCTCGTGGTTCCCGTGGGGATCGTTGGAACGCACATCGTGATGCCGAGGGGTAAAAAGCGGGGACCCCGGCACCGCATCACCGTCGTTTTCGGACAGCCATTTACTTATGCCGAGATTGCAAAAGGTTTAACGGACCGAGAGTCTCGGGAACTGTTTAGTCAGACTCTGGCTCAGAAAATCCAGGCGCTCTGCGGCGAGTATGGATTAACGCTTAAGCTGCCCTCAGAACCGAACCGAGATCTGAGCACCAACCAAAACGTCGGAACGGTCGAAGATCGCGCGTAACCCGATATCGTTGGTGGGTCTGAGTTCCAGTCCGGCATTGATTCTCTTGCCGTTGAACTCCGCCAGCACTCGCACATAGTCCGTAAAAGGAAGCATCACGCCAACAAATGGTGAGTTCACCGAGCCAAAGTAGGCGCCGATGGTTATCTCGGCGGGGACCATGCCGCTGACAGAATCCGCAAAGCCTTCTCGCGTCGTGATGGCCAAAAAGTAGCGCCGCCCGTCTCGGCTTACACCGAGTACATCCTGGATTCCAAAGCTGATACCTGGTCCAATTCCAGTAATCGGGGGAATGTAGTTGTAGGCGACATCGAAGGAGTTTCGTATTCGGCGTCCGTCGAATTTCTCGCCCGTAAGCTGGGCATCGATCGCGTTCGTAATTCCGGCCCCGAGGTAATAGCGGCTCGACCTATTTCGGGACTGTTCCCACAATCCTTCGAACTTGATCGTATCGAGTTTGATCTTCGTTCCGGTTGGGATGGTGATAAGTCGATCAGCGCTCGCTACTGCTGCAAAGGAGATCAAGACGAGAGGAGCGAGAATACGCACGCCTCACTTTACTTGAATTGCAGGATCGAGTTGGCCTGTAAGCCGGATTCTGTATTTGTATGGCGATTTATCTATGCGGCCAACCCGGACGGTCAGCGGGCAGCTTCATCCCGTCCCTATTTGGCCTTGCTTCCGGTGGGGTTTGCCCTCCCGAGACGTTACCGTTCGGGCCGTGAGCTCTTACCTCGCGATTTCACCCTTGCCTGGCCAATGGCCATCGGCGGTATGTTTCTGTTGCACTTTCCGTCGGGTCGCCCCGCCCTTGATTGCCCAAGGCACCGTGCCCTATGAAGTCCGGACTTTCCTCCCCGATAAAATCGGAGCCGCCACCCGGCCAACTCGAAATATAAGTATATCGGTCCTTACGTTTGAAACCCGGTGATATGATGAATGCGTTTCCCTGGATAGGGAATTTAGAGGATGCTATCCGACAGTTCACATGAGGCTCAGCTTCGGTCAGCCCGACAGCTAGCGCTTCATTTGCGGCAGAATCCAGAAGATGCGCAGAGGTCTCCTGAAGAATTGGCCGAGCAGTTTGGATTGCCTGCCACATTCGTAGCGAATGTGCTTAGCGGGGTGCAAGTTCGTACCCGAAAAGCTGAGCCCTGGTTTCCAAAGCCGGACTTCTCATTTATCATCCGCGGGTACCAATGGCTGGACGCGCTCTTCGAACGTCTGACGAGAAATCCAGTTCTGTTTGTCCTCGGATCAACAGTATTCGTAGCGATCGTGGCATTTCTGTCTGAAGCAACGACATCGGTGCAAGTCGGGCCCGAAGGTTCACGGCTATCCATTCAGAGCATCTTGGTTTTCGTCGTGGCGGTGGTGGTGTTTAGCCTCCACATGATTACCTATTTCAAGAAAAAGATGGTCCGTTATGCGCTGCTCAGCGGACTGGGACTCTGGATCGGGATCTCCTTCTTCTCCATGATCTCGGTATGGCTCTCGATGCGCAATGCGCAGGAGACAGTGATCGGCGGTCTGCTTCTTCTAGTTGCGTTCGCGATGCTGGTTGTTTGTGCGATCTATGCCGCGATCGGCAGCGGAGCCGCCGTCTTGGGCGCTTACTTTGAGATGCTGCGCCTTAAACTACGGGAAGACAGAATGTCCCGACAAGAACTACTCGAGTTCTATTTCTCGATGCAGGAGCGCCTCGACGCCAGTAAAGGGATCGCCCCCAAGCCCAGTATTTTCGATTCTGATTTTGTGAAGGCTTTGCTCGCGACCGGTCCATTGTGGGCATTGCTGACCGGACTAGTGTTGAACACCCTCATGGTCATCACCATGATGAGCTCAGGTACAGAATTCACAAGGGGTACGAGCCCGACGTGGCCGGTGTTTGTTCAACTTGTACTGTCCGCGATTACACTGCTTGCCTACATTCTTTCGGGATTCTTTGCGAAAAACTTTAGATATGCCATCGTCCAGTCGCTTGCGATAACCATCGGCGGGATCCCTCCGATCCTGATCGGTATTCAGGTGTTCAACATCGCTCGCCTGCAGCCGAGCCTGAACCCTTGGCAGCTTCTTCTGACCGCTGCGGGATATGTGGTCGTTGCCATGTTCGGCGCTTTGGGTGGAATCGTGCAGCGGCGAACTTCCAAGGAACTGAACTTGGCCCAGAACGACCCCGCCACGATCTTGGCCGAAATGGTCAAGATTCAGTGGAAGCTCTCAGATCGCCGCTCGCATATCTGCGTGATGGTCGTGGACGCAGCCAAGAGCTCGGAAATGAAATCCTATGCCGATCCATTGGCGGTCGAATATTCATTCCGCGAGTATCAAAGCTTGTTGATGGAATTGGCCCACGAGTTAAGGGGTCGAGTCCACAGCACTGCTGGCGACGGAGCCGTTATCGCGTTTGAAAGCGCTCAGGAGGCATTCACCGCCGCGAAAAGAATTCAAACCGACATCGAGCGTTTCAACCGAGAGGACAATCGACTCCAACTTCCGTTTCGGCTGCGCATTGGACTTCACATGGGTGAAATCGTTGGGGACTTGGATGAGGTCGAGTTTACAGAAGTCATCGACATTGCGGCGCACGTGCAGGCGGCCGCTCCGGTCGGAGGGATCGCAGTTACTGAGGAGGTCGCCAACAGTTTGCCGATCGAGGAGTTCATCCCCCTTGCAAAACAGATCGACGGCCAAAACGTGCTGCTTGCCCTGAATCCAATTTTGGACGAATCTTGGCAGACTTACTCGACTTAGGATTTCTGGAGTACCGGGCTGCCTGGGAAATCCAGAAGCAGATCCAGGCCGAGGTGCAGGCCGGAACCAAGGACGACACGCTGATTTTTGTCGAGCACCCGGCGGTCCTGACTCTCGGCGCAAACTTTCACGATGAAAACCTCAGGTTGACACGGGACGAATACGCTCGCCTGGGGATCGATCTCGTGACTACCGACCGTGGTGGGGACGTGACTTTTCATGGTCCCAAGCAACTGGTCATCTATCCTGTTTTCGATATCCGCCGCTATGGCAAGGATCTGCACAAATGGCTTCGGGACCTCGAGGAAACGATCATCCAAGCGATTTCAACCATCGGACTCGAGGGGACGCGGGAGAGCATCAATACAGGGGTTTGGATCCGGCAGAAAAAGGTTGCCGCGATTGGGATCAAGGTGTCGAAGTGGGTGTCAATCCACGGGATCGCGCTGAACTGTAACAACGACTTATTTCCATTCGACACAATCGTCCCGTGCGGAATTCATAATTACGGCGTGACTTCCCTCAGCAATGAAGCTGGGCGGGAGATAACTATCGAAGACGCAAAACCGTTGGTCAGAACAGCTTTTGAAAACGTCTTTGACATTGAAATCACTCGATGAAGGCGCTGAGACATGTGATGGGGGCGGTTGGCTTGGATGAGGCTGGACGGGGGCCGCTGGCGGGTCCGGTTGTCGCGGCCGCAGTAATCCTTCCTAAAAGCTTCGATGTCACAGGTCTCAACGATTCAAAGCAACTCACACCGGATGAGCGCTGGACCTTAGAAAAGCGCATTAAGGCTGAGGCCAAGTGGTCTGTCTGCTTTGCCGATCGGGAAGAAATCGATCGTATCAATATCCTTTGGGCGAGCATGGCGGCAATGGAGCGGGCTTATCATGGGCTGGGTTTGGATTGCAAACGGATCTACGTGGACGGAAACAAGGTTCCGAATGCCTTAGCGGGAACGGCGAAGGCGGTTATCAAGGGTGACGCCAAAATGGCTTGCATCGCCGCCGCCTCGATCTTGGCGAAGACCGCTCGCGATCGTTACATGATTGAAATCTCGGAGGCGTTTCCCGGATATGGTTTCGAACGCCACTTCGGATATCCCACGCCAGAGCACTTTTCCGCCCTGGAAGAACTGGGCCCTTGCCCTCTTCACCGACGCTCTTTTGCGCCCGTCGCCGCCCGCGAGCAGGGCGTTTTAGCCCTTTAAGCGCAGCTTGGTGCAGTATTGTAATGCTGTAAAGGGAGAAATGCATGACGAGCGAGCGTATCTTTGGCATCCACCACATGACCGCCATCACGGACGATGCCCAGGCCAATGTCGATTTCTATACGGGGGTGCTCGGGCTTCGGATGGTGAAGCTGACGGTCAACTTCGATGATCCCACCGCCTATCACCTGTATTACGGAGATGGTCTCGGCACGCCTGGATCCAACTTAACGTTTTTCCCCTATGGCGACGGCCGGTCGGGACGGATAGGAGCCGGTCAAGTGACATCCACCGCGCTGGCAATCCCCCCTGATTCCATGGGTTGGTGGGTGCACCGCTTTGAAGCGGAAGGGGTGACGTTTGAACAGCCCTTCACCAGAGCTGACGAGGAAGTGTTGCCCTTCCAAGCCCACGATGGCCTGCCGCTGGAGCTGATCGCATCGCCAGCATTCAAACCTGGCGCGCCTTACCACGGCGGTACGGTGCCGGAAGACAAGGCAATCGGCCGGATGCACTCGGTTACGATCACCGAAAACTACAACGAAGCCACGCTCAAGCTCCTGACCGAAGTGATGGGGTTTGAAAAGATTCACGAAGAGGGTCATCGGATGCGACTTCAAGGGGGAAATAAGGGGCCCGGCTCCTACCTCGATTTAGTTACCGATCCCAGCGCCGCGACCGGCCATGGAGGTCACGGATCAGTCCACCACATTGCCTGGGCGACCGCCGACGATTCCACCCAAGCCCAGTGGCATCAAGAAATTCAGCAGCTCGGCTACCACATCAGTCCGATCATGAACCGCGATTACTTTAGGTCGATCTACTTCCGAGAGCCGGGGGGCGTTCTCTTCGAAATCGCCACCATGGGGCCAGGATTCCTGATCGACGAATCGGAGGCCACGTTGGGCACAAGCTTGCGGCTGCCCGCGATGTATGAGCCGCTAAGATCCCAAATCGAAAAGGTCGTACCAAAGCTCCGACTGCCGAGTGGAGTGGAAGTGCCCGTCGAAATCGCTAATGGGGTCAAGTGAATAATCGCTTTATCCACCGCTACCTCGCGGCAACGTCCGCAGAATCTCGCACGCTTCTGCTGCTGCACGGAACGGGCGGAAACGAAAACGATCTGATTCCGCTCGGTCAGGCAGTACTTCCTGGCGCAGCCATCCTGAGCGTCCGTGGCAGGATCCTAGAGAACGGGATGCCGAGGTTCTTTCGGAGGTTCCAAGAAGGTGTCTTCGATCTTGATAACCTGCGCGAAGAGGCCGCAGCACTTGACCAATTTCTTTCGACTGCACGATCGGAATACGGCATCGAATCCTCCAAGCTATTTGCGGTCGGATTCTCCAATGGAGCGAACATGGGGCACTCGCTTCTCTCGCTGCACCCAGAGTCCCTTGCGGGTGGCGCTTTTATCCGGGCAATGACGACATTTCCGAACAACCAATTGGCGGGGTTAGAAGGCAAGCAGGTGTTCCTCTCCTCCGGACGGGCTGATTCGATGGTGCCGGTGGAAGATGCGGACTATTTGGCGAAACAGCTGCAATCCGGCGGCGCGACGGTCGAGCATTATTGGACCGACGCTGGGCACAACTTGACCCGTCCCGAAATCACCGCCATCGCGGAGTGGTTCGCCTCGCTCGCTTAATGCAGAAAACGACGTGGTTTAAGGTCCTTTCCAGGCGCGTAAACCGTCCCTTCAATCAGGTACAATTCAGATTCAAATGAGGCTTCTATTTTGAAGCCGCGCCTTCCCTCCGGGCGCTCCCCAAAATGGAGGTAGCGAGCGCACATTCTAATGCCCGAAAAGAAACATTCAGAAGACGAAATCGAAACCCCGAACACCCCCGAAACTGAAGATCAGACGGCCTATATCGACGAGATCGTCGGTAAGGTCGAAGGCGACTACAACGCCAATCAAATCCAAGTGCTCGAAGGCCTCGAAGCGGTTCGAAAGCGCCCAGGCATGTACGTCGGTGACAATGGCAAGCGAGGTCTTCACCAGATGTTTCGCGAGGTCATCGACAACTCAGTTGACGAGGCTCTCGCAGGACACTGCGACCATATCAAAGTGACCCTCTATGCCGACAACTCGCTCTCCGTAGAGGACAACGGACGCGGCATCCCGGTGGACAAGCACAAGAAAATGGGCGTCAGCGCGCTCCAAGTTGTCATGACGGTGCTGCACGCGGGCGGTAAATTCGGCGGTGACAGCAGCGGCTATAAAACCTCGGGCGGATTGCACGGCGTCGGTGTTTCCTGTACCAATGCTCTCTCGGCCTGGATGGAGACCACAGTCCGGCGCGAAGGCAAGGTATTCCGACAGCGATACGAGAAAGGCATTCCGGTTACGGAAGTTGAGAAGGTCGGAAAGGTCCCCGAAGGCGAAACTGGCACCAAGCAGCACTGGATGGCCGACCCCTCGGTCTTAACGGAAACAGAATACGACGTTCATATCTTCAAGACCCGGATGCGGGAGCTTGCTTACTTGAACCCCAAAGTGAAGTTCGAGTATTTGGACGAGCAGAATCCGGATGAATCCGAAGTTTTCTTCTACCAACGCGGCATTCCGCAGCTTGTCGAAGACCTGAATGAAGGCAAAGACACTCTCCACCCCGTCATCTTTTTCCGCCGCGTGAAAGAGTCGAGCGAAATTGAAGTCGCCATGCAGTACCACGATGGCTACAACATGACGTTGCTCGCCTTCTCCAACAATATCCACAACCCCGACGGCGGTACTCACGCATCAGGCTTCAACGCCGCGTTAACCCGGACGATCAACGCCTATGCCCGCAAGATGGGATTCCTGAAGGAGAAGGACAATAACTTCACCTCGGATGACGTGAGCGACGGTCTGACCGCGGTCATTTCGTTGCGCTTGGAGAACCCATCCTATAACTCTCAAGACAAGGTGAAGCTGGTGACGCCCGAGGTTCAGGGTCTAACCAACTCGCTCGTCGGCGACGGCTTGATGACGTTCTTTGAAGAGAATCCGCAAATGGCCAAGCGGATAATGGACAAGGCGGTCATTGCCCAGCGGGCCAGGGAAGCCGCCAGAAAGGCCGCTGAGAGCATCCGGCGTGGCAATGCCATGGATAGCTTTGGCCTTCCCGGAAAGCTGAGCGACTGCGTAAGTAAAGACACAGAAAAGTGCGAGATCTTTCTTGTTGAGGGTGACTCGGCGGGAGGCTCGGCCAAGCAAGCTCGCGACCGTATGACTCAAGCAATCTTGCCCCTTAGAGGAAAGATTTTGAATGTTGAACGGGCGAGGATCGACAAGGCACTCGACAATGAGGAAATCAAAGCCCTCATTTCGGCACTTGGGGTTGGCATCGACTTGACCATGGGGCGCGCGATCGTCACCGATGGTGAAGATGAGCAACTGGACTTGGAACTGTCGGAAAGCTCCAATGGAAACGGCAAGCCGAAAGCCTACGAACTTAGCGAAAGTAAGAAAGGCAAAAAGGAAAAAGAGCGTGAGATCGAGTTCGACATAACCAAGCTCCGCTACGGAAAGGTCATTATCATGACCGACGCCGACGTGGACGGGGAACACATCCGAACCCTGCTCTTAACCTTCTTCTACCGCTACATGAAGCCTCTGGTGGCCGAGGGACGGATCTTCCTTGCCCAACCGCCCCTGTTCGTTGTCAAGGTCGGCGCAAGCGAGCGCCACTACGCGATGAGCGAAGCCGAACGAGATGAGATCATCCGGGGCCTGAAGAAGAAAAATGTCCAAGTAACCAGGTTCAAAGGTCTGGGAGAAATGAATGCCGACGACCTTGAAGAGACCACGATGGCGCCTGATAAGCGAAAGCTGGTGCAGGTCAAACTCGACAAGGAGTTTGAGGCCGAGATCGAGATGATGTTCTCCCGGCTGATGGGAGACAAAGTCGAGCCTCGCCGAGAGTTCATCGAGCGCCATGCCAAACAGGCGCACAACGTAGACTGGCACTATTAATCGCAAGCGAGCGAACCTATACTTACAAGCATGGTTCGCTCGATCCTCTTTTTTGCTTTTCTGATTCCCGCGGTCGCAATTCCGCAAACGACCACTGGTGTATTGAGCGGGCTGCCTAAGCACGCTCTGCAAACAGTGCGAAAGTCCGGCTACAAAGTCTTGGTTCCAACGGTCATCCCGCGCGGGTTTAAGCTAGTCAAGTGGGAGTTGATGAATCACATGGACCCCGGTCAGACCAAGAAAAACCCTGCCCTGACCGATTGGCGCCTCCGTTATGAGAACGCACATTCCAGGGCTGAAATCGTCGTTCAGATGGCATCTGACGGGCTTGGCGACTATATATTTGATATGCCCGATGGAGACACCGTCGAGCCGTTGAGTTCGTTGAAAGCCAAGTCACCCGCCTTGGGATCCTTTGCGGTGATGGTGGCCAAGAAGGGGAGCTACCGCGCGGCCGCCACAACCTGGATCGAACTGAAGACGAAGGGATATCCAAAGTATCTGATGGTCTATGGAAATGGAGTTGAGGGGACCGCTGTCAAGCGGGTGGCCGAGAGCCTGCGCTGGCTCAAGTAATCCTCATCCCTGGTACTGACTTCTCGGATAATTCGAGTCGAACGGCGGCAGTTCACCCTCAAGTGGAAAGTGCGGCATCTTGAACGGTAGATAGGGCATTACGATGGCGGCAATCGCGAGTAAGGCGATCATGGCGGCTGAGCCAACGAAGTTCTGCTGGAACAGCAGCCACAGGGCCGCGACCAAAGGCGGCAATACCGCCACGACAATGAACTTTATGGAAACGGCGCCTGCATATCCGTTCTCCTTTATCCGGTCTCTCTTCAGAGGAGCGCGGTGAACGACGGCTGCTTCCAGATCGTCCAGGTCCCCTTTCCAAACCATCTTGTCCAAGTTGGAGCAGGGTTGTCCCAGTTTGTAAACCGTTTGCACGGCGGTGATCGAACAGCCATTCGGCTTCTCTTCGATTTGCAAGTCGATGTGAGTGTGGACTTGGTGGGGGTGAATGGCAAACAATCCTGACAGCGAAAAGGCTCGTTCGAACCGGATTCCTCCGGGAATCGACCATCCGCGGTACTTCCAACGGCTCAGTACATATTGGGCTCGCTGGGCGGCTTCCATCCCCGAAATGGGTGCGTCAAATCTGCGAACCTCGCGCATACGAGCGATTATGCCGCTTTGCCTCTGGCCGCCGAAAGTGGCATCTACTCGCTGGGCTGGAGCACAATAGGCTATGGCCTTATCCCGCGAACAGTTAGCCCAGAGAGCCGCGAAGGAACTTCGGAACGGCTTCTACGTGAATCTGGGAATTGGAATTCCAACTTTAGTTGCGAATTACATTCCCGATGGGATGGACGTGGTGCTCCAAAGTGAAAACGGCATGCTCGGGATGGGGCCATTTCCGTACGAAGACGAGGCCGACCCCGATCTGATCAACGCGGGCAAGCAAACCATTACGGAAATTCCTGGCACCGCTTACTTCAACAGCGCTGACAGCTTTGCAATGATTCGCGGCGGCCACATCGACCTGAGCATCTTGGGAGCCATGGAAGTGAGTGCTAAGGGCGACCTGGCTAACTGGATGATCCCCGGCAAAATGGTCAAAGGCATGGGCGGGGCGATGGATTTGGTTGCTGGCGTCAAAAAAGTGGTCGTGGTGATGGAGCACACCAATAAGGCGGGCGAGGGCAAGATCATGAACGAATGCACGCTGCCGCTGACGGGCAAGCACTGCGTGGACATGGTCATCACTGATCTATGCGTTTTTGAGATCGAGCGTGGAGTTGGATTGACCTTGATTGAACTAGCTCCCGATGTCACTTTGGAAGAAATCAGGTCCAAGACCAAGGCAGAATTTAAGGTTGCGGACTCCCTTTCGACGGTCGCCGTTAGCTAACCTTTGACTTCCCGAGCTTCGATCGCGTTGAGGGCGTTGACACCTGGCGCTTCGAGTCCCATATTAACGATTGTAACGATCGCTACACGTTGTTTGGGATAGAAGGCCATGATGGCGGTAAAGCTGCCGTCTGATCCCATGTGTCGGTGGTTCTCTGGATCTTGATCATGCAGCCAGCCTGCAGAATAGACCTCCATTCCCGCAGGACGAGCCAGGGGGGTGTGCAAGCGCCTGATCGTCTCAGGTTTAAGCAGCGGAACGGACTCTCCCAGAAATCCCTTCATATGCCATTCGGTGTATCGAAGCAGGTCCGAAAGGCTGCAGGCTACGCCTCCACCGGCGGGGGCCATCATGTGGTTTAGCGGCCCGGTGATCTTTCCCGGCATGGGTCCGTTTCGCCCGGGGTAGTGTCCGTGAACCTGGTTTGGGCCGCCGGGCATTCCTTCGGCTCCTGGAGTCCCCACGAGGGAGTCCTTCATCCCTAGCTTGTCGAAGACACGCTCCTTGATAAGCTGTTCGAATGGCTTCTTCTCAATTTTCTCGGCGATGTGCCCGAGGATGGAGTATCCCGCATTGGAGTACGCGAACTTCTCTCCCGGTTTGCTGAGCGGCTCCCGATTCAAGACGTCCTTCGCATACGTTGCCCGAATCTTGACTGGATCCGTCAGGTCGCCAACGATCTTGTTTACAGCCTGCCCGGTGAAAGTCATGTCTTTCTGCACGCCCGACATATGCTGCATCAGCTGCTCAATCGTCACAGTTTTGTAGCCTGGAAGCATCGGAACGTCGGGCAGAACTTCGCCAAGCTTGGAGTCCCAGCTAATCTTTCCCTGCTCGATAAGAGTCGCAATAAGGACCGCCGTCATCGATTTGGCGTTGGATCCCACCAGCCAGCGATCCGATTCCTTCGCCCTTCCTTCTGACCCGGCCTTACGAGTACCTTCCACCGCAAGCTGCATCTTGTCCTTAGCGATGACTCCCACCGCGATCGCGGGCACTTTCGAATCCGCAAGGACGCGTTTTGCGAGATCTGACAAGTCGGTGTAACTTGAATAGTCGCTTTTCTTTACCAACAGGTTGTCAGCGCTTTCGTCGATTCGCAAACCAATGATTCTGTGTGGTGCCTCGGGACTGCAATCGATCCTGATACCAAGCTTTTCCCCCTTAGATGCTTGAATTTCCGCGACAACGGTGTGGGGCTCATCCAGCCTGATCGCAGTAGTTTTGACCGGTGCCAGCTCCCCGGCAATCTGCATGGTTTGATCGGTCCACTGGGCAATGGTTCGCGCCTGGAGCATCGAAGGAGCAAATTCGGATTGGATCATCGCCTCGATCTTCGCCCGATCCTTGGAGTTGAGAGCGGCAATAAAGTTTGCGAGCCGTTGGGATGCTTGGCCAGATTGTTGGCAAGCGCCGAGGATTAATGCCGCTACGATGCAGAAGAGCTTCACATCTTCACTATACAGCGTGAGCCCAAGAGTACAATCATCCTCGCATGGCGCTCCAATACCTGACTGTTCAAGACGTGTTATGGATCAACCTTCAAGTGACAGGTAAGCCGCAACCTTTCGACTATGCGGACCTTGAGGAAGCGACCTTCTATCAATATGCATATGGCGACAGCAAAAGCTTACTTCCGCAAGCCGCTCGTTTCCTCAGCGGTTTCTTAAAGAAAAAGCCATTGGCGTCCGGTAATGAAGCCACAGCGCTCATTTCTTGCCTCGCCTTTCTCAAAGTGAATGGCTACGAATTCAAAGGAGAATCTCTGGACACCTGGTTCACGGAAGTGCAAAACGGCACTGCCGAAGCGCGCCAAGCCGTTGAAAAAGATTTCTATGAAGCCCCGCGCGATCATCACGTTGAGATCCGGGAGGCGTTGATGGAACTTCTGAAGAACCATCAGAATATCGCGACGCTAACGCCAGCTTAGTCGGAGTTGGAGCGGGCGACGAGATTCGAACTCGCGACTTCAACCTTGGGAAGGTCGCACTCTACCACTGAGTTACGCCCGCTCGCCAAACGTGATTTTGGAGCGGGTGGCGGGAATCGAACCCGCATAGCTAGCTTGGAAGGCTAGAGCTTTACCACTAAGCTACACCCGCGCGCTGGGATGATTATACACGAGCGGCCAAATCAGAGGTCCTCGGTGCTGTGCTCGTAAGCCATCAACTCTTTTCCCTTGAGAGAGTAAATCAGGGCCACAACCATACACCCAAGTCCACCGATGATAATGGACAAACGTGGGCTCAAAAGCACGGCAAGCGCTCCAGATTCCAAATCTCCAAGACGAGGCCCGGCCATGTTGAAGACCATCGAGGTGGCCGACATTCTTCCTCTGACCTCATCTGGCGTACTTAATTGGCGGATGGTCTGTCGCAAGACCGTAGAAACCATGTCTGCCGCGCCCGTAGCGGCCAAGAAGAGCATCGCCGTGACTAAGTTCACACTTAAGCCGAAACCGACCGTCACAAGGCCATAAATCGCGACCATCGCAAGCACCCATCGACCCTGATGCCGAATGGGTGGGGACAAAGCCAACACGACGGAAGCGATCAGCGCACCGATACCTGCCGATGAAGCAAGGAGTCCATAACCTTCAGGGCCAAGCTTTAGGATGTCCGCGAAAGCGGGCAGCAATGCATCCGCCGCCGAGAGGAAGGTAGCCCAAAAGTCGAGTGTCATGGACTGCCGAAGAACCGGCTTTCCCCATACAAACTTCAACCCTTCTTTTACCAAATTCAGCATCATGGGGACGGTCAGCCGACTCGTACGCTCTGGTGAAATTGGGTTTGGGAGGATCCACACTGCGTAAATAAGCGCGGCGAAGGACAGCGCATTGAACGCGTAACACAGTGTTAGTCCCCTGATCGGGCCGATTGGAAGCCCGATCAGAACACCTGCGATCACCGGGCCCAATACTTCGCTCATCCGCCATTGGATGCCATTGACACTGGCAGCATTTGGAAAGACTGACCTCGGGACAAGCGTAACCATCATCGCCTGGCGGGTCGGATTATTAAAAGCCATAGGGATGACGGCTAGGGTGACGAGGGCAATCAGGCTCCAGGCGGTTGCATGTCCTGCAAGCGTGATCCCGGAAATGGCAAAGGCGAAGAGCGCCATGCAGGTCTGAGTGATGAGAAGGATCGTGCGCCGGTTGTAGCGATCGGCAAAAACCCCGCCCGCCATGCTGAACATCAATAAAGGCACTACCCTGATGCCCGCCACCAGGCCCGACATGAACGGGTTTTGGGTCAGGTAGTAGACATGCCAAGCCACCGCCCACATCTGCACACTGCCGCCGACATTAGAAATGAAGCTGCCTAAGACGAAGTTTCGGAAATCTCGATGTGCCAAGGCGGGCAGTCGAGCGGCAATGGGCACCCGGGCAGTTTACTAGCTCAAAGTTGCACGTCGGCCCGCGAATCAAGCTCTCGGGCCAGATCCTTCAACAGACTTGAAGCGCCAATCCGGAACAGTCCAGGGTGGAGCCAATCATCACCCAATTCCTCTTGCACGAGCGCCACCCACTGCAGTGCTTTTTCTGTAGTTCGGATGCCTCCGGCTGGCTTTAGCCCGACTTTGTAACCCGTATGCCGCTTGTAATCTCGGATCGCACTCGTCATTACTAATCCGATAGGCAGGGTCGCATTTATTTGTTCTCTGCCGGTCGAGGTTTTGATGAAGTCCGCCCCCGCCATCATTGCCACCAAAGCGGTTATGTACACGACGGTCAAACTTCCAAGGTCGCCGGCCGCCAAAATGAGCTTCAATTTAGCCGGGCCGCAAGCTATGCGTAACTGCACAATTTCGTCGTATAGCTCGGTCCAGTTGCCCTCCAACGCCAGGCTGCGATCGATCACCACGTCGATCTCGTCGGCTCCACGATTCACGGAGTTTAAGATATCGCTAATCCGCACATCAAAAGAGGCATGCCCTTGCGGAAATCCGGCCGTGACGGCGGCAACTTGAACCGCAGTTCCCTGCAGCGCTTGAAGTGCGGTCGAGACCATGCGGTCATACACACAAACCGCGGCGACCTGAATCTCGGCGCCAGCTACGGGATGTTGGGCTGCTCGGCATAAATCGTGAATATCTGCGGAGGTTTCATCGCCCTTGAGACTGGTCAAGTCCATGCAACTCACCGCCAATTGAAGGTATTCGGTTGCGGAAGGCGCGTTAAGCAAGTCTCGTCGTTCTAGAGACTCAGCTTGAACTTTAATAACGGATTCATCCACTTGGGCGGACTCGACCCAAGTTAAATCCAAGGGAATTCCAGGGTTGCGGCTCATTTTCTGACTGTCCTTGCCGACTTAGGCACTAGGGGATAAGTCCATCCATTTTGCGTCCGCTCCGCGTTATCCGTTAATCTACCTTTGATGGCCTCCCCCGCATCAGCGTGGCTCCCGAAGAGCGTGCTCTCGCTGAGAGAATACAGTCTTCAGAAGTTCATTGCCGACCTTATCGCCGGATTGACTGTTGGATTGGTTGCATTGCCGCTTGCAATGGCCTTTGCGATCAGCAGCGGCGTCCCTCCGCAGGCGGGGATCTATACGGCTATCATCGCCGGGTTCCTTTGCTCAGCCTTCGGTGGTTCTTCGACGCAGATCAGTGGTCCGACCGGGGCATTCGTGGTTGTCGTTTACGGCATCGTCACTCAGCACGGCATCAATGGGCTAGCAATTTGCACTTTAATGGCCGGATTGATCTTGATTGGTCTCGGATTGACGGGGCTTGGCTCGGCAGTGAAGTTCATTCCGCGACCCGTTGTAGTCGGGTTCACAAACGGGATTGCGCTGCTGATCGCCAGCACCCAGATCAAAGATTTCTTCGGCCTGCAAATTGAAAACTTGCCCGGCGATTTCATCGGCCGAATTGCGGTCATCGCTGATAACTTTCACACTGCGCAGTCCGCGCCCACGCTTCTTGCCATTGGCGGGCTGGCCACCTTAATCTTCTTCCAGTTCGTGGTTAAGAAGATTCCGGGTTCCATCGTTGTTCTCCTTGTGGGGACTTTGCTTACGGCCACGCTAAAATTCCCGGTCGAAACGATCGGCACTCGTTTTGGTGGCATCCCCCAAGGGCTTCCAGGATTTGCTTTCCCTCAAATAACGATGAGCGCAGTGCAGAGCCTGATCTCTCCTGCCGTTACCGTAGCGATGTTGGGAGCGATCGAGTCACTGATGTCCGCGGTGGTCGCAGATCGGATGACCGGAGACCGTCACAATCCTAACGTCGAATTGATTGGCCAAGGGATATCCAACGTGGCTTCGCCGCTCTTTGGCGGCATCCCCGCGACCGGAGCGATCGCACGCACCGCCACCAACATCCGAAGTGGGGCAAAGACGCCGATCTCCGGCATCATTCACGCCTTAGCGCTACTGATCATCCTGCTGGTCGCCGCGCCCTTGGCAAACCACATTCCCATCGCCATCCTCGCCTCCATTCTCATGATGGTCAGCTACAACATGGGTGAATGGAAGGAGATTCCTCACGTTCTAAGCATCTCCCGGGCAGATGGAGCGGTATGGATCGTGACCTTTTTCCTGACCGTATTTGCCGACCTAACTGTCGCCGTGCAGGCCGGCATGATCCTGGCGGGACTGCTTTACATATCCAAAGTGACGCGCACGACCACCGTGACCCGCGTGACAGACGACTATCTTAAACAAGGTAAGGAGCACTTGCTTAGCTTCGATGAACTTCCGGAGGGGGTCGCGCTTTTCCGAATCCACGGCCCCTTCCTATTCGGCTCCACGGACAAATTGGACGAAATCAAATCTCAAATCGATGCCCTGCCCCGGGTCGTGATTCTGCGGCTTCGCAATATGACCGCCATCGATGCAACGGGAATCCAGGCGTTGGAGAGTTTTGCCCATGCATTGGCGCACACGAGCCGACGTTTGGTAGTGTGCGCGGCTCGAGAGCAGCCCGACCGTCTATTGCGCAACGCGAAATTTCCTGAGATGATTGGAGTGGAGAATTATTGCGTCAACGTCCATGACGCCATTCAGCGAGCACGACATATTGGCGAGGCTCATCTCGAAAGTCAGTGATTTTTTCTGTGCAAATTCGTCGGAGAATATTAGCGGAGGGATTATGCAAACTTCTCTAACAACTCCGACTTCCTTCGTGGGCAATGTGCCCGAAAATTACGAGACTTATATGGTGCCCATGTACATGAGGCCATATGCCGAAGAAATGGGGCGGCGGGTGGCTCGTAGTCATCTAAAGGATATTTTGGAAATCGCGGCCGGAACCGGAATCCTCACAGAATGCTTGCGACGTGAAAACCCCGAAGCGAATATCGTTGCGACCGATCTAAACGAGGACATGATGGACCACGGCAAGCGTGTCCGCCCGAATGTTAACGTCACTTGGAAACAGGCTGATGCCAACGCGCTGCCATTTGAAGATGCCAGCTTCGACGCGGTCGTAATGCAGTTCGGCTACATGTTTTTAGAAGACCCGGCGGTTGCCGTAAGAGAGGCCTTTCGCGTCCTTCGGCCAGGCGGAAGGTACTTGTTTGACACCTGGGATAGTAGGGATCAAAACGAGATTGCCCAAGAAACCTACAGAGCGCTGACGGACCAAATTGAGCCAGGACCGCCCGGATTCCTCCATATCCCCTTTGGCTGTCACGAAGAGGCTCCGATTTTGGAGAATCTCCGCGCCGCGGGCTTCAAGGAAGCGAAGGTGGAGCGAATTCCCGCAACGTCTACTGCTCCATCTGCGAAGGACGCGGCCACGGCCCTTGTATTTGGCTCTCCACTTTTTGGACTAATCCAAGAGAGCGGCCGAAATCCTGAAAACCTTCGAGATTTGCTTGCCAACGCATTAGCCGCGAGGTTTGGCGATAATCCACTCAACGCCCGAATGCAGGCGCTCATCTTCGAGGCGATCAAGCCCTAAACAAAAAGCGGGCCGGGGAAACTCCCTGGCCCGCCGAGCTGTGTTAGTTGCCCGAGGCGTTCCGCTTCAACTTGCCATCGAGATTTCCAACTTTCATTAGAGTTAGATAGGACAATCGCGCCGCGTTGGAGATCTTGTCAAAGTTGATCTTGTCGACCGTATCCGTCGGCTGGTGGTAGTCAGGAGTGAATCCACAGAACTGGAAGGCGATCGGAATACCGTTTCGCGCAAAGTTGTAGTGGTCGCTCCGAGTGTAAACGTCTTCGCCGTCGTACTTGAACTTGAAGCCGACATGCTGGTTCACGTCTTGGATAATATCATCGAGTTCTTGGCTAATCCGCTTTGAACCAACCAATCGCATCGTGTCGCGATTCTCCTCAACCTTGTCGATCCGGTTCTGATCACCGTTCTGAGCGCCATACGAGTCACGGCCGACCATGTCCATTTGCATCAACATTTGGGTCTTATCGAGGGGGAATATTGGGTTTTGAACGTAGTATCCAGAGCCAATTAGACCCATCTCCTCGCCACAAAAAGCGAGGAACAGCACGCTGCGCTTAGGCTTAACAGGGTTTGTCGCAAACGCCTTGGCCAACTGAATCAGGGCCGTGCTTCCCGAACCATCGTCGTCCGCGCCATACCAAATCGTAGTTCCATCGGTACCCATGTGGTCCAGGTGAGAACCGGCGACAACGACCTCATTTTTGAGTACGGGATCGGAACCTTCGATCAAGCCAACGACGTTCGGAACTTTGATCTCTTCTATCTTTGATTTAGTGACAATCTTCATGTCGAACGCGCCTTGGCTGGTCTCCATGGTGTCCGCGACAATCGTCTTCGCGTAAAAGTCTTCCGCGACGTTATGTTCCTTCAACAGCTGGCGGGCAAGGGCGGCCGTGATCGTGCCGCTGCTGGCCCGAGAACTTGGTCGAAAATCTGCAAGCTTGCCTTGTCTCACGCTCCAGTTGGGCTCACCTACTTTCTCTTGAACCGTCAAGATCAGCCCGGCTTGGGCTCTGAACAAGTCTTGGCGAAGGCGTCGAGGAACTCCCGTCGAATCAGGAAATACCACGACAATCTTGCCCTTTACAGCCTCTGGATTGGGAAGGCTAGCGTTGCCCTTAGCTCGGACAAATACCACCGGAGCGGACAGCTCGAAATCTCCACCGCCCGTGTTGAGCGAGAAATTCTTCAACGCGATATGGCGACCGCTTCCGTCCGCCTTCGAAAGATATGAGGTGTTTCCGTTGATTTGGTGTCGAAGGAATGGGACACCTTGAAAATAGGTGCCGTTATCTCCGACTGGCTTTAAGCCGAATTCTTTAAACCGTGCGGCCATATAGTCGGCTGCTTTCTGATATCCAGGCTGACCCGTTCCGCGGCCAGCGCACTCGGGGCCCGCCAGGTAGGAAAGCCAAGTCTTGGCATCGGCCGGAGAAATTGCATCGAAGCCCTTCTTCCATTCGGCGGGAACGGGCTTGGGTCCAGCAAACTGAGACGTCGCGGCAAGCGGCAATACGAGGAGGGCGGCCGCTAGCGACCCACGCACCGTCGGAGATAAAGACATGATTGTGAATACGTTCGCCCAGTAGGGCGCAGTTTCCTTCTTACTCGATCGTTAAGATGTCCGGGCCATCCCGGGTAATCGCGATTGTATGCTCGAAGTGAGCGCTGAGTTTGCCGTCCGCTGTTTTGATCGTCCAGTTATCCGGCATCGTTACGATCTTTGCCGTTCCCTGATTGATCATAGGCTCGATGCAAATCGTGCAGCCTTCGCGGAGTAGCTCTCCTTTGCCCGGCTTGCCATAGTTTGGGACGTTCACCGGCTCTTCATGAAGCTTCCGACCGATGCCGTGGCCGACCAATTCTTTGACCACGCCGTAACCATGACTCTCGGCGTACCGTTGGACAGTCGAGGCGATATCCCCGATCCGATTTCCCACTTTGGCTTGGCCAATGCCCTGGAACAGACATTCCCGGGAGATGTTAAGCAACCGCTGAGCGTCGGAGGAGACGGTTCCAATCGGAAATGTCCACGCGCTATCCGCATGCCAGCCATCCAATAACACGCCGACGTCGATGTCGATGATGTCGCCGTCGACAATCGGGATGTCATTCGGCATGCCATGGATCACCACGTCGTTGACCGAAAGGCAGGTGTTGGCGGTGTATCCGCGATAGTTGAGGAAGGAAGGGACCCCGCCTGCTTCAGCGATCAGGCGGCCCGCGAGTTCATCAAGAATTCGAGTCGTTGTCTTCCCGGGGACAATTGCTTCGTAAAGCTGGCGGATGGTTCTGGCGACCACCTTGCCAGACTTCCGCATCATCTCAATCTCTGATTTAGATTTCAGATAGATCAAGCAGAAACCCCGTCCACAATCTCGTTGTAGGCATCTTCCGGGTCCAACGCGCCATCGACGACGTGCAGAAGTCCCTTCGCTTGATAAAAATCACGAACGGGCGCTGTGTTCTCACGAAAGACTCTCAATCTTTCCCGAATCGTTTCGGGTTGGTCGTCACTTCGTACAAAAAGGGGACTGTTGCATCGATCGCAAATGCCCTCGCGCTTGGGTGGTTTGTTGATGCTGTGATAGATCTCACCGCATTTGGTGCATCCCATCCGACCGGCTAGCCTTTGAAGAATGATTTCATCGTCGACTTCGATAGATATGACTCGGTCGAGCGGCATTTCAAGCTCGAGAAGCATCTCGTCGAGCGCCTCTGCCTGACGCATCGTCCTGGGAAAACCATCCAACACGAATCCGTGCTTCCGGACATCTTCACTTCGGATGCGCTTCGCCATCATTTCGATGGTTATGCCGTTGGGTACGAGTTCGCCCCGCTTGATGTAGCTGTTAGCCAACCTACCAAGATCGGTGTCGGCGTCTATTTCCGCTCGGAAGATAACTC